>JAKONM010000088.1 GCA_022701925.1 Microbacteriaceae bacterium | reverse complement strand
CCAGTACGACTGCACGGCCGGCATGGAGGACGACCTCGACCGCATCGCCGGCGGCGACGCGGACCGCGTGGACTGGCTCAACGGCTTCTACTTCGGCAACGCCGACCACCGCGGACTGCGCACCGTCGTCGACAACCTCGGCGAGATCGACGCGCGCGGCATCAACTCCATCCCGGTGACGCACGACATCACGCTGCGGATCGGCCGCTACGGCCCCTACCTCGAGGTCGTGGAGCCCGGCGAGCCGCAGGTCGACGCGGAATCGGGCGAGCTCCGGGAGGGCGAGCCCGTGATGCGGCGGGTCAACCTGCCGCCGGAGCTGGCCCCCGACGAGCTGACGCCGGCGAAGGCGCAGGAGCTGGTCGACGCGCCGCCGGTCGAGGACCGCGTGCTGGGCCAGCACCCCGAGTGGGGCCGCACGCTCGTCGCGAAGGACGGCCGGTTCGGCCCGTACGTCACCGAGATCGTCCCCGAGGACGAGGCGTCCAAGAAGGGCGCTCCGAAGGCCCGCACGGCCAGCCTCTTCAAGTCGATGTCGCCGGACTCGGTCGACCTCGACACCGCGGTGAAGCTGCTCGCGCTCCCGCGGATCGTCGGCGACGACCCGGACAGCGGCGAGCCGATCTCCGCGCAGAACGGCCGCTACGGCCCGTACCTGAAGAAGGGCGCCGACACCCGCACGCTGCCCGACGAGGACAGCATCTTCAGCGTCGACCTGCCCGGCGCGATCGAGCTCTTCGCCCAGCCGAAGTACGGGGCCCGCAAGGCGTCCAGCGCGCTGAAGGAGTTCGACGCGGACCCCGTGAGCGGCAAGCCCGTGAAGATCAAGGACGGCCGTTTCGGCGCGTACGTGACCGACGGCGAGACGAACGCCACCATCCCGCGCGGCGAGGACGTGGAGGCCGTGGACTTCGAGCGCGCGGTGCAGCTGCTGGCGGACAAGCGCGCGAAGGGTCCGGCGCCGAAGAAGACGACCGCGCGGGCAGCCGCCAAGCCGCGCGCGACGACCACGGCCAAGAAGGGCACCACGCGCGCCGCGAAGAAGGCGTGAGCGTGTTCATCACGCTGGAGGGCGGCGACGCGGCGGGCAAGTCGACCCAGGCCGCCGCGCTCGAGTCCTGGCTGGTGGAGCAGGGGCGCTCGGTCGTCCGCACCCGGGAGCCGGGCGGCACCGACCTGGGCGTCGCGGTGCGCGAGCTGGTGCTGCACCGGAAGGGGCCGGTCGCCCCGCGCGCCGAGGCGCTGCTGTACGCCGCGGACCGGGCGCACCACGTCGCGACCGTGGTCCGGCCGGCGCTCGAGCGCGGCGACGTCGTCGTGCAGGACCGGTACCTGGACTCGAGCACGGCCTACCAGGGCGCCGGCCGGGTGCTCGACGCCGACGAGGTGCGTCGGCTCTCCCTGTGGGCGGTCGAGGGCCTGCTGCCGGACCTGACCGTGCTGATCGACCTGGATCCGCGGGTCGGACGGCAGCGTCGCTCCGACCGCACCGCCTACGACCGCCTCGAGGCCGAGCAGGACGACTTCCACGACCGCGTGCGCGCGGCGTTCCTGGACCTCGCCGCCGGGGAGCCGGACCGCTTCCTGGTGGTCGACGGGGAGCTGCCGGCCGGGCAGGTGCAGGCCGCGATCCGCGAGGCCGTGCGCCCGCTGCTCCGCCGATGAGCGAGTCGCCCTACCAGGAGCTGGTCGGCCAGCAGGCGGCCGTGGACGCCGTGCGGTCCGCCGCGCGGGACGCCCACCTGCCGGACGGCGGGACGGGGGTGATGACGCACGCGTGGCTCATCACCGGACCGCCGGGCTCCGGCCGGTCGAACCTGGCCTACGCCTTCGCCGCCGCCCTGCTCGCCGAGGGCGGCGACGCCGACGAGCGGGTGCGGGCGCAGGTCGAGGCCCGCACCCACCCCGACCTGGCGGTGCTCGCCAGCGAGCGGGTCGTGATCACGATCGAGGAGGTGCGGCGTCTGGTGACCGCCTCCCAGTACTCCCCGTCGGTGGCCCGCTACCGGGTGATGGTCGTCGAGGACGCGGACCGCATGTCCGAGCGCACCTCGAACGTGCTGCTGAAGGCGCTGGAGGAGCCGCCGGAGCGCACGGTCTGGATCCTCTGCGCGCCCAGCGAGGCCGACCTGCTGCCGACGATCCGCTCGCGGGTGCGGACGGTGCGGCTGCGCGTGCCGGAGCCCCAGGAGGTCGCCGCCCTGCTGGTCGCACGCGACGGCGTCGACCCCGCGGTGGCGCAGCGCGCCGCCGAGGAGGCGCAGAGCCACATCGGCATGGCGCACCGTCTGGCGACCGACGCCGAGGCGCGGGACCGCCGGGACGACACCATCCGCACCGCCCTCGAGGCGGACACCGTGCCGCGGGCCGTCCGCGCCGCGCAGCACCTGCTGGACGTGGCGAAGGCGGACTCCTCGGCCCTCAACCAGGAGCGGGACGCCGCCGAGCGGGCGCGCGCGCTGGCCTCGATGGGCGTGCCGGAGGGCGGGGCCGTGCCGCCGGCCCTGCGCAGCCAGCTGAAGCAGCTGGAGGAGGACCAGAAGCGCCGTGCCACCCGGGGGCTGCGGGACGGCGTCGACCGGGTGCTGGTGGACCTGCTGTCCGTCTGGCGCGACGTGCTGCTGGCGCAGCTGGACGCCGGGCTCGCGCCCGTGAACGCGGCGTGGGGCTCGGAGGTGCGTCGACTGGCCGACACCACCCGGCCGCAGGCGACGCTGGGGGTGCTGGATGCGATCGCGGAGGCGCGGCGCCGCCTGCCGGCCAACGTGCCGCCCCTCCTGACGCTGGAGGCGATGCTGATCGCCGGCGCGCTCGCCAGGGCACCGCGATGAGGCGTCTGCTCGCGGCGGTCGTCGCCGCGGCCTCCGCCCTGCTGCTGGCCGGGTGCGGCATCCTGCCCGCCCCCGACGTGACCACCACGCCGGACACGAGGGGCGTGCCGGCGGACCTGCGCCCCTTCTACGGCCAGACGATCACCTGGAAGGACTGCGGCGACGGGGTGCGGTGCGCCACGGTCGCCGCCCCGCTCGACTGGTCGCGCCCCGGCGGCGACCGCATCCGGCTCGCGCTCGCCATGCGGCCGGCCACGGGGGACCGGATCGGCACGCTGTTCACGAACCCGGGCGGCCCCGGCGCCTCGGGCGTCGAGTTCGTGAAGAGCAGCGCGAGCATCTTCAGCCGCGACCTGCGGCAGCACTACGACGTCGTCGGATGGGACCCGCGGGGCGTCGGGGCCTCGACACCCGTCGACTGCTACGGCACCCGGGACCTGGACCGCTTCCTGTTCAGCGACCCCGACCTGCCGGCGGGCAGCGCGCGGCTGCGGGAGCAGACCGACGACGCGGCGGTCGCCTTCGGCGAGGCGTGCGAGCGCGAGACCGGGCCGCTGCTCGCGCACGTCGGCACCGCCGACACCGTGCGCGACCTCGACATGCTGCGGGCCGCATCGGGCGAGCGGAGGCTGGACTACTTCGGCTTCTCGTACGGCACGACGATCGGCGCGGCCTACGCCGACCGCTACCCGACGGCGGTCGGCCGGATGGTGCTCGACGGGGCGACCGATCCCTCCCGCACCTCGTTCGAGGAGGCGCTGGCCAATACCCGCGCCTTCGGCGACGCCCTGCGCTCCTACCTCGCCGACTGCGTGCAGCGCTCCGGCTGCCCCTTCCGCGGGCGGAGCGTCGACCAGGCGGTCGACGAGATCGCCGACCTCCTCACCGCGCTGCGGGAGTCGCCGCTGCGGGCGGAGGACGGTCGGGCGGTGAACAGCGTCGTGCTGCGCACCGCGATCAACGCCGCCCTCTACGACCGCGGCAGCTGGACCTATCTCAGCCAGGCGTTCGCCGGAGCGCTGCGCGGGGACCCCGCCGTGGCGCAGGCGCTGGCCGACGGGTACGTGCAGCGGGGCGAGCGCGGCTACACGAGCAACCTCTTCGAGGCGATCTACGCGGTGAACTGCCTCGACAAGCCGGTGACCACCGACCGCGCGACGCTGCAGCGGGAGGGCGAGCAGCTGGACGCCGCCGACCCGCTGCGGCGCGCGGACAACGCCGACGACCTCGGCAACCCGGTGTGCGCGAACTGGCCGGTGCCGCCGCAGGCCTCCCCGGCGCCGGTGACGGCGGAGGGCTCCCCGGCGATCCTGGTGCTCGGCACGACGGGCGACCCCGCGACCCCCTACGCGTGGGCGCAGTCCTTGGCCCGTCAGCTGCCGAAGGGGGTGCTCCTGACCCTGGTCGGCGAGGGGCACACGGCCTACCGCGCCGGCGACGCGTGCATCAACGGTCCGGTGGACGCGTACCTGCTGCGGGGCGCGGTGCCCTCCGCCGTGCGGTGCGGATGAGCGGCGCCCCTCCCGGGCTGCGCGAGCACAAGCGGGCCACCACCCGCCGGGCCCTGCGCTCGGCGATGCTGGCGCTGGCGCTGGAGCGCGGGTTCGACGCGGTGACCGTGGAGGAGGTCGCCCAGGCGGCGGGCGTCTCCCCGCGCACCTTCTTCAACTACTTCGCCTCGAAGGAGGACGCGATCGGCGGGCCGCATCCGACGGAGCCGACCGACACCGAGCGGGACCGCTACCTGGCCGGCCGGGGCGATCCGGCCGCGGACCTGGTGCGGCTGCTCGCCGACGGGCTCCAGGGGGACGACGACTTCGTGCTGCACCGCATGCGCCGCCGGCTCATGGAGCAGGAGGCCCGGCTGCTGGGCGACCGCCTGGTGACCGCGCGGACGCACCACCAGCACCTGGCCGGGCTGGTCGAGCAGCGCCTCCGCAGCCGCGGCGAGGTCGACGGCGCCGCCGACCGCGCCGCGCTGGCCGTGGCGGTCGCCGTGGCGGTGGCCCGCCAGGGCTGGATGCGGTGGACGGCGGGGGACGGCGCCGGCGACCTGCGGGCGGCGGTGCTGGCGGCGCTCGCCGACTACCGCGGCTTCGGCGCCTCGGAGTAGGACTTCTGCTGAACGACTGCTCCACATCGGCTCCTGCGGTGCTGGGAGCGGGGCGGCCCTCGAGGTTCGGCGTCCAGCGTCGTCCCGCAGGACGCGGCCGCCGAGGCCGCGCCGCCCGACGCGAGGAGTGGACGATGGCGACAGGTGTGGCGGCGGTCTGGCTGCCGGTGACCGACATGCAGCGGGCGGTGGCCTTCTACCGCGACGTGCTGCGGCTCGAGGTCGTGATGCAGGACGAGGACTGGAGCGAGGTCGACGCGGGCGGGGTGAAGCTGGGACTCAACGCGCGCGAACGCGCGACCGGGCGCTCCGAGGGCGGGGCGGTCATCAGCTTCGAGCCGGACGGCGGCATCGAGGACGAGGTGGAGCGCCTGCGGTCCGCGGGCGTCGAGCTCACCGGCGGGATCAGCGACCACGAGTGGGGCCGCATCGCCCCGTTCAAGGACAGCGAGGGGAACGACCTGCAGTTCTACGCCCCGCCGAAGGGCTGAGCCGCGGATGCGAGAAGGCCCGCTCCGTCACGGAGCGGGCCTTCTCAACCGGCTGGAGCCGCCCAGGAGAATCGAACTCCTGACCTATTCATTACGAGTGAATCGCTCTACCGACTGAGCTAGGGCGGCGTGCTGCGCCGACGAGTGTAGGCCATGCGCGCGCGCGGGGCCGGACCTCAGGGGCGTGCCGATACCGTCCGGCCATGACCGACGACCGCCCCGGCTGGGGCATCCTCGCGACCGGCTGGATCGCAGAGCTCTTCACGCAGGATCTGCACACGGCGGGTCTGCGCGTCGCCGCGGTG
This sequence comes from Microbacteriaceae bacterium, assembly GCA_022701925.1. Classification (GTDB taxonomy): domain Bacteria; phylum Actinomycetota; class Actinomycetes; order Actinomycetales; family Microbacteriaceae; genus Amnibacterium. The sequence goes on along the minus strand of JAKONM010000088.1, from coordinate 4,851 downwards.
GGCAGCCGCACCGAGGAGCGGGCGCGCGCGTTCGCGGACGCGCACGACGTGCCGAACGCGCACGGCTCCTGGGAGGCGCTCGTGGCCGACCCGGACGTGGACGTCGTCTACGTCGCCACCCCGCACCCCGCGCACCTGGACGCCGCCCGCGTCGCGCTCGAGGGCGGCAAGCACGTGCTGGTCGAGAAGCCCTTCACCCTGAACGAGGGCGAGGCGCGGCAGCTGCTCGACCTGGCCCAGCGGCGCGGGCTGGTCGCGCTCGAGGCGATGTGGACGCGGTGGCTCCCGCACATGCTCGAGATCCACCAGGTGATCGCGGACGGTCTCATCGGCGACCCGCAGGTGCTCGTCGCCGACCACCTGCAGTCCATCTCGCAGGACCCCGGGCACCGCCTCAACGCGCCGGAGCTGGGCGGCGGCGCCCTGCTCGACCTCGGCGTCTACCCGATCTCGTTCGCCCACGACCTCTTCGGCGAGCCGACCGTCGTCGAGCAGGCGGCGGAGATGGGCCCGACCGGCGTGGACCGGCGGGTCTCCGCGATGCTCGTGCACGGCTCCGGGCAGCACTCGTCGTTCACGGCGGCCTCGAACCTGCCGGGGCCGAACCGCGCTGCGGTGGTGGGCACGGAGGGCTCGATCGAGATCGATCCGACCTGGTACGCCCCGACCCGCTACGTCGTGCTCGACGCGGAGCGGCGCACGCTGCGCGAGTCGAACCCGGCGGTGGAGGGCCGCGGCATGCAGTACCAGGCGCTCGAGGTCGAGCGGCTGATCCGCGAGGGCCGCACCGAGAGCGAGCGGATGACGCACGAGGGCACGCTGGCGGTCATGCGGACCATGGACCGGATCCGGGACGGCATCGGGCTGGTCTATCCGCAGGAGTCGGCGGGGTGACCCGGACGGGGGTCGGGCGCCCCCTACCCTGACCGGCATGCGCAACCGCACCGCGATCGCCGTGTCCAGCGGCCTGGTCCTGGCCGGGCTCGTGGGCACCGGCTGGGCGGCCGGCTACGCGATGGGCGACCCGCGACCGGTCGCCGCCGCGACGACGACCGCCTCCGCCGCACCGGTCACGACGGTGTCCGCCACCGCGGCGGCGTCCGCGACGCCGACCCCTTCGCCGACGGCGACGAAGAAGGTCGTGCGCCGCTGCTCGGTCGAGGCCGCGGCGGACGACCCCCGGCTCGCGAGCTTCCAGGGCCGCGTGATCAACGCCCGCACCGGCGAGGTGCTCTTCGACCGCAAGGGCGCGAAGGCCTCGCGCGCGGCCAGCGTGATGAAGGTGCTCACCTCCGCCGCGGCGCTGAAGGTGCTGGGGCCGGACCACCGCCTGGTCACCCGCGTCGTCGAGGGGGACCGGAAGGGCGAGATCGTCCTGGTCGGCGGCGGCGACGTCACCCTCTCGCGCACCCCCGCCGGCACGACGACCGCGTACGCGGGGGCGCCGCACCTGTCGACGCTGGCGGCGAGGGTGAAGAAGGCCTGGAAGAAGGCCCACCCCGATCAGCGCATCACGCGGATCGTGCTCGACTCGTCCTACTTCGGCGGGCCCGCCTGGCAGCCCACCTGGAAGGTGAAGGAGCGCACCGAGGGCTGGATGCCGAAGATGACCGCCCTGATGGTCGACGGCGACCGGGACGACCCTGCCGCGAACGGGTCGCGCCGCAGCACCGATCCCGTCGGCAGGGCGGGCGCCGCCTTCGCGTCCTACTTCAGCGGTGCGCAGGTCTCGCGCGGGACGGCGCCGGCCGGCGCCCGGTCGCTGGGCTCGGTGAAGTCGCAGCCGGTGAGCACCCTGGTGAAGCAGACGCTGATCGTCAGCGACAACGCGATCGCTGAGGCCCTCGCCCGCGTGACGGCGATCGAGTCCGGCGCCGGCGACACGTTCGCCAGCGAGAACGAGGCGGTGCTGACCGCGCTGCGGCAGTACGGGATCGAGCCGACGAGGACCCGGGTGGTCGACGGCTCCGGCCTCAGCGACGACAACCGCATCGCCCCCGCCTACCTGACGAAGCTGCTGGTGAAGGTGCAGAAGCGGCAGGACGGGCTCGGCGTCATCCGAGACGGCCTGCCCGTCGCCGGTCGCACCGGGTCGCTGTCCTACGCCGACCGCTTCGCGGGGGCGGCGTCGAAGGCGGACGGGAAGGTGTTCGCCAAGACCGGCTGGATCGACACCGGGTACACGCTGGCCGGCATCGTGAAGGCGAAGGACGGCACGCCGCTCACCTTCGCGTTCTACGCGCTGAACACCGGGAACCCCGCGGCGAAGACCGCGCTCGACCGGCTGACGGCGGACGTCTGGTCGTGCGGGAACCGGCTCGCCGACTCCTGACCGGCACGATCCGCACCGCGTCGGCGGCGTGCGCGACGATGGGGGCATGAGCCGGGCGCTGCTGATCGTCGACGTGCAGAACGACTTCACCGAAGGCGGCGCCCTGGGCGTCGACGGCGGTGCCGCGGTGGCGGCCGGCATCACGCGGCACCTGCGGGAGCACGGGGAGGGCTATGCGCTCGTCGCGGCCTCGCGCGACTGGCACCACGGCGACGACGACAACGGCGGGCACTTCGCCGTGGGCGCGCCGCCGGACTTCGTGACGACGTGGCCCGTCCACTGCGTCGGCGGGACGCCGGGCGCGGAGTACCACCCCGACCTCGACGTCTCGACCGTGCAGGTGCACGTGCGGAAGGGGCAGGGGGCGGCCGCCTACTCCGCGTTCGAGGGCAGGACCGACGACGACCGGTCGCTCGCGGAGGTGCTGCAGGAGCGGGGGATCACCGACCTCGACGTCGTCGGCATCGCCACGGACCACTGCGTGCGGGCGTCGGCGCTCGACGCCTTGGACGCCGGGGTCCGTGTGCGGGTGCTCGCCGACCTGGTCGCGGGGGTCGCCCCGCAGCCCAGCGCTGCGGCGCTCGACGAGCTGCGCGCGGCCGGCGCGGTCGTCTCCCGCCGGTCCGGAGGAGGGTCTCTCTAGGCTGCGGACATGTCCGTGAACGACGAGTCCGAGGTGCTGCAGGAGGTCCCGACGGGCCTGTTCATCGGCGGGGAGTGGCGCGACGCCACCGGCGGCGGCCGGTTCGACGTCACCGACCCCTCGACCGGGACGACGCTGGCCTCCGTCGCGGACGCGTCCGCTGCGGACGCCGTGGCGGCGCTCGACGCGGCCGTCGCCGCGCAGGACGAGTGGGCCTCGACCCCGCCCCGGCGGCGGGGCGAGATCCTGCGGACCGCGTGGCAGCTGATCCAGGACCGTCGCGACGACCTCGCGCTGCTGATGACGCTGGAGATGGGCAAGCCGCTCGCCGAGTCGGTCGGCGAGGTCGTCTACGGCTCGGAGTTCTTCCGGTGGTTCTCGGAGGAGGCGGTGCGCATCACGGGCCGGTACGGGATCAACCCGGAGGGCACCGGGCGCACGATCGTGTCCCACCTGCCGGTGTGGCCCTGCTACCTGATCACGCCGTGGAACTTCCCGCTGGCGATGGCGACGCGCAAGATCGCCCCGGCGCTCGCGGCGGGCTGCACGGTGGTGGTGAAGCCGGCGGAGCTGACGCCCCTGACGACGCTGATGACGGCGTCGATCCTCGCGGAGGCGGGGCTCCCCGCCGGCGTGCTCAACGTGGTGCCGACCACGTCCGCCGCTGCCGTCAGCGAGCCGGTGCTGGCTGACCCGCGGCTCCGCAAGCTCAGCTTCACCGGGTCCACCCCCGTGGGCGTGAAGCTGCTGCAGCAGGCGGCGCCCAACGTGCTGCGCACCTCCATGGAGCTGGGCGGCAACGCGCCCTTCGTGGTGTTCGAGGACGCGGATCTCGACGCGGCAGTCGAGGGAGCGCTGCTGGCGAAGTTCCGCAACGTGGGGGAGGCCTGCACGGCGGCGAACCGCTTCATCGTGCACGAGTCGGTCGCGGACGAGTTCGCGGACCGCCTGACCGAGCGGGTGCGCGCGATGCCGGTGGGCCGCGGGACCGACGAGGGCGTGCGCGTCGGACCCCTGATCAACGCCGCCGCGGTGCAGAAGGCGGACGACCTGGTGCGCGACGCCGTCGACCGGGGAGCGCAGGTGCGGCTGGGCGGGGGACCTGTCGACGGGCCGGGCACGTTCTACGCGCCGACGGTGCTGGACCGGGTCGACGCGGGCTCCGACATCCTGCGCAAGGAGATCTTCGGCCCCGTGGTCGCGATCGTCCGGTTCACCGAGGAGGCGGACGCGGTGCGCATCGCCAACGACACCGAGTACGGACTGGTGTCCTACGTCTTCACGAAGGACCTCGCCCGCGGGCAGCGCATGGTCGAGCGGCTCCTCACCGGGATGATGGGCCTGAACGTCGGGGTGATCTCGAACGCCTCCGCGCCGTTCGGCGGGGTGAAGCAGTCGGGCGTCGGGCGCGAGGGCGGGTTCGAGGGCATCCACGAGTACCTGAGCACCAAGTACACGATGACCCCGGTGCCCTGCTCCGGCACCCCCTCCCCTCGACCCGCGGCCTCTCCGGAAGGGCCGGACCCCGCCGTTCCGGGCCTCGCGCCCGCGACACGCCCGAGGTGCACGTCGCGTTTGGCACCCCCGCGGGGAGCACGTATGTTTACTCCCTGTTGCCGCCAGATGGTGGCGGGTGAGCGAAGCTCCCCGAACCTCAAGCCAGCAACCGCGACGGATTCCGGTTCACCCCGGACTCGTGGCGATCGAGGAGCCTCCGGCTGTTCGGCGTGAGCCGAGCAGAGATGTGCTGTCGATCTTTGAGAACTCAACAGCGTGCACAATTGTCAATGCCAAATTACCCCGTCCAGTCGGTTTCCGGCTGGTTTGGGATTTCTTTGAGATTGATTGGATGTCAGTAGATATCCGACAGTCAGAT
>JAKONM010000070.1 GCA_022701925.1 Microbacteriaceae bacterium | reverse complement strand
ACGAGCCGGTCCATGCCCGCGATGCCGATCGCGGACAGCAGGGCGCCGATGGTGGTCGGGATCAGGCAGACCAGCAGGGCGATCAGCACCGGGATGCTGACCGACGCGTCGCTGTAGCTCGCGATCGGGTTCAGCGGCAGGGTGACCACGACGAAGACGATCGAGAGGCTCGCGAGGAGGATGTTGAGCGCGATCTCGTTCGGGGTCTTCTGCCGCGACGCCCCCTCGACCAGGGCGATCATGCGGTCGACGAAGGTCTCTCCGGGCTTGCTCGTGATCGTCACGACGACGCGGTCCGACAGCACGCGGGTGCCGCCGGTGACCGCGCTGCGGTCGCCGCCCGCCTCGCGCACCACGGGAGCGGACTCGCCGGTGATGGCGGACTCGTCGACCGACGCGATGCCGGCGACGATGTCGCCGTCGCCCGGGACGACCTCTCCGGCCACCACGACGACGAAGTCGCCCTGGGTGAGGTCGGCGGATGCGACGGTCTCGATCTCGGCGCCGCGAGCCTGCGGGTCACGAGCGCTGTCGTAGCCGCGAACGCGTGACGCGGACGTGGTGGTGCGGGTCGCGCGCAGCGATGCCGCCTGCGCGCGGCCGCGGCCCTCGGCGACCGCTTCGGCCAGGGTGGCGAAGAGGACGGTCAGCCAGAGCCAGACCGCGATGGCCCACGTGAAGCCGACGGTGTCGCCGCCCTGCACGGACATCGAGACGGCGAGCACGGTCGTGAGGGCGGCGCCCACCTCCACGATGAGCATGACCGGGTTGCGGTAGAGCTCGCGCGGGTTCATCTTGCGCACCGCGTCGGGCAGGTTCTTCAGCAGCTGCGCGGGGCTGAACGCGCCCGAAGGAGCACGGGTGTCCTGCTCGGCCGGGTCGGCCGCTTCCGGGGCCTGCGGTGCCTGAGGGGTGATGGTGCTCATGCGAGTCCTTCAGCGAGGGGTCCCAGTGCGAGCACCGGGAGGTAGGTGAGAGCGGTGACGATGAGCACGGTGCCCACCGTCAGGAGCACGAACTGCTGGCGGTGCGTGACGAGGCCGCCCTCCGCGGTGCCGTGGTTCTCCTGCGTCGCGAACGATCCCGCCAGGGCGAGCACGAACACGATCGGCAGGTAGCGGCCGAGCCACATCGCGGCGGCCAGCGCGGCGTTCAGCCACGGGGTGTTCGCGGTGAGTCCGGCGAACGCGGAGCCGTTGTTGTTCGCGGCGGAGGTGAAGGCGTACAGCACCTCGGAGAAGCCGTGCGGGCCCGGGTTGTAGATCGACGTGGAGGAGATGTCGGCTGCGACCGCGGGGATCGCGAACGACAGGCCGACCCCGGCGAGGAGCACGGTCGGCGTCGTCAGCAGGTAGAGGCTGGCGAAGGTGATCTCGCGGGTGCCGACCTTCTTGCCCAGGTAGGAGGGCGTGCGCCCGATCATCAGCCCGGCGACGAAGACCGCGAGGATCGCGATGACCAGGAACCCGTAGAGGCCCGTCCCCACGCCGCCCGGCGCGATCTCGCCGAGCATCATGTTCAGCATCGTCATCATGCCGCCCAGGGGCGTGTAGGAGTCGTGCATCGAGTTGACGGCGCCGGTCGAGGTCAGGGTGCTGGTCGAGCCGAACAGGGTCGACCAGAGGATGCCGAAGCGCTGCTCCTTGCCCTCCATCGCAGCCCCTGCTGCTGCGGTCGCCGATCCGGCGCCGGCGAGCTCGGCCGCCGCCAGGAACCCGGCGAACAGGACGTAGAGCGTCACCATCGCAGCCAGTACCGCGCGGCCCTGCCGGCGGTCGCCGACCATCAGGCCGAACACCCGGGTCAGCGCGAACGGGATCAGCAGCATCAGCACGATCTCGAACAGGTTCGAGAAGCCGGTCGGGTTCTCGAAGGGGTGCGCGGAGTTGACGTTGAAGAAGCCGCCGCCGTTCGTGCCGAGCTCCTTGATGGCCTCCTGAGAAGCGATCGGGCCGCCGGGGACGGACGCCGGCGCGCCGGCGAGACCGGTGATCGACTGGAAGCCGTTGAAGTTCTGGATGACGCCGGTGGCCAGCAGCACGATCGCGGAGACGAACGCGATCGGGATCAGGACGCGGGTCAGGGTGCGGATCATGTCGACCCACACGTTGCCGAGCGCCCCCGTGCCGGAGCGGGAGCCCAGCCCGCGGATCAGCGCGATCGCCACGACGATGCCGATCGTCGCGGACAGGAAGTTCTGCACGGCGAGACCGGCGAGCTGCACGGTGTAGCCCATGGTCGTCTCGGGCGAGTAGGACTGCCAGTTGGTGTTCGTCACGAACGAGATCGCCGTGTTGAAGGCGAGGCCCTCCGGTACCGGCGGCAGGCCGAGCGAGTAGGGCAGCACGGTCTGCAGTCGCTGCATGCCGTAGAGCAGCACGACCCCGAGCACCGAGATCGCGAGGATGCCGCGGAAGTAGTTGGACCAGCGCTGCTCGGAGCGGGGATCGATCCCCAGCAGCCGGTAGACGCCGCGCTCGAGGCGCCAGTCCTCGGCGGTCGTGTAGGTGCGCGCCATCCAGGTGGACAGCGGCCAGCCGAGCCCGACGAGCGCGATGACGAGGGTGAGGACGGTGAGGGCGAAGAGGAGCCCGCTCATCAGAACTTCTCCGGCTTCACGAGAGCGACCAGCAGGTAGCCGATCGCGGCGACGGCGAGCACCGCCGCGACGAGGTCGAAGGCGATCACCGCTTCGCCGCCGCTCGCGCGGTCAGGGCGGTGAGACCGGCGAGCACGAGGACGCCGGCGAGGTAGAGGACATCGAGCACGAGGGAGGACTCAATCGGTTCGACGGCGGCTCGGAGGCGGTCTTGACGACATCCA
>JAKONM010000069.1 GCA_022701925.1 Microbacteriaceae bacterium | reverse complement strand
GGGCACCTGCAGGAAACGCCTCGTAGTTACTGCAGCAATCATGTCGCTCTCCGTCGGAGTGGCCTGCTTGACAAGCACCTCTAAAGCCGCCATTCCAACCGAGACCTTGTTGGTGTCGTCGGCCATCACCTGGGTAAGTGCCCACTCTGCCCGCTCCCACCACTCCTGCCGACGCGCTGTTCGCCGTGAGGTGGATGAGCCAATGAGAGCCGCCCCAAAAGCAACGCCGGCACCGATCAGCGCGAAGATTCCCGCAGCTGGTGGACCGCTCCAGAACTGACGCCAGAAGGGGTCGTCGAGGACAAACGGAGAGAAGAAGCTGCGCCCCACAGCCCCGGCGGCTATGGCTAGGGCGATCACCGTGACGTAACCGCCGGGGCGGCGCAGAAAGGCACGCATGGTTAGCGGGAGATCTCCTGCACCTGGTCGCGCGCCGCGGATCCACCTCGCGCGGTCCGCGCCCGAGGGGAGCCGCGACGGAGGCCCCGTGCAACGGACTCCGCTGCCGGCTCGGGGAAGCTGCGCTCGACGGCGTCCTTCACCTCGAGCTGCTGGGCGGACAGCGCGCGATCGCGGCCGACGCCCTCGCCGCGCCCTTCGAGACCGCGCGCTTCTGCGTCGTGACCGCGCTCTTCTCCGCGCTCGAGGGCGGCGACGTTCTCGTGGTCGGCGGCTCGTGCGTCGGCCGCTTCGGCTCTCTCGCGCGCGAGATCCGCGTCAGGCTGTCGACCTTCGGTCTCGGCCTGTTCTTCCTCGTCACGTTCGCGTGCGGCCTCTGAGCGGTCGTCTGCGGCCTCCTGGTCGGCGCGCAGCGCGGCGAGGCGATCGTCGACCGCGTTCAGGAGTGCGTTGCGGCGCGCTTCCTCGTTTTCGGGGTGAGCGGCGCGAAGCTCGTCGATGTTGATGCCGAACCGGTCCTGCGTGCGGTCGCGCACGATTTCGTAGATCTCGCGCGCTTTCGGGTCGTGGTTGTACAACGTCGCGCTGTAGGTCGCGGCGTTAGCGACCCGCTCACCGTTCGCGTTCCGCCAGAACTCGTCGCGCTGCACGCGGTCGTAGATGTTCGACGTGAGGTCGGACTGCTCTCGCTGCTTCTGCAGCAGGTCGGCGCGAGCTGCTTCGTCGCGCGCCTGGCCTCGCCGGCGGATGGCCTCGGCGGTCTGGCCTGCGCTCATCGCCGCGGCGCGGAGCACCCGGTCGAACTCGTTGCCGATAACGTCTTCCTCGTCCATGCTTCGGTCCTTTCTCGGGGGGTCAGCCGCGGCCGCGGTCGCGGTCACTGTCAGGGGTCGTGGGGGTCACGTTAGGCCGCATGGTCGGAAGAGCACCAGGGCGTGTCTGCTGCTGCGACGACGTGGGGCTGGCGCCGGCACTGGTGCGCTGAGCTTCCGCCCGTTCGATGACGGCTACGGCGGCGCTGACGGCCGCTGTTGTCTGTTGCGCGGCGACCAGGCGACCGCGCGCGCGCTCGGCCGCGGCGACCGCGTTGCCGACGCGGGAGATCTGTCTCGCCACAGCGAGCCATCCGGCGGCGCTGTCTCGCCCGACCGCGCGCGCCGCGAGACGCGACACGTAGGCGGCGTCAGCGCCGAGCTGCTTGCGCTCGATGCGCTGCCGATCCGGCTGCTCCGGGTCGTAGCGGCTGGCTTGGGAGGCGCGTGCGAGCACGTCGGATGCTGTGGCGATCGGTCCGTGAGATGTGGTCTCGAAGTACAGCGAGGCGCGGGCGAGAGCGCCCGATGCGTCGACAGCCGCCACCCGGGTGAAGCGAGCGGTGCGATCGGGCACGACGATTTGCTGCGCCGATTCGTTCAGCTGCTGCACCACGTGCAGCGGGAGGCGCTTCGCACGGACACCGGCGGGAACATCGACCGTTCCTTCTCGGAGGTGCCGGTTTCGCTCCGTCCACTCGCTGACGGCTGCCGCTTCGGCGGCGGCGTCGCTGCCCCACCGTTCGCGGAGGGAGCCGAGCCCCAGGTTGGTGTCCAGCTTTGACGCGGCGAACCACACCGGCTCCGCACGCGTCCCGTCCTTGACGGTGGGTACCAGCGCCGCGGAGTATCCGACCACGCGGGCGGTATCTCCTTTCGCGAACCGCGGGCGCACGAGCACGCGAGCGTCGCGCGCCTGCGCCACGAACTCCGCCTCCGTGCGCGAGGTCGTCGCCGCGCCGCGGAGACGCCGGCGCAGTTCGTCCCGCTGCGTGACGCTGTCTCCTTCGCGGGCGGCGCGCTGCAGGTCTCCGGGCTTGTTCCCGCGAACGGTCGCCCGCTCAGTCTCGCGGGACTCCAGGACCTGGAGTCCGTACTTGTGCTCGAGCTTGTTGGCGGCGCTCTGTGCGCGGCGCTGGTCGTTGTGGATGCGGGCCTTGCTGCCGTCTTCCGCGACAAGGCTGACCGCGATGTGCACGTGGTCGTTGCCGTTCTTTGACAGCCCGTGGCGCACCGCAACCCATCGGCACGACTTCCCGCCGTCCGGGTCGGTGAAACCCATCTCGTCGACGAAGTCGGTCGCGATGGCCTGCCACTGCGCGTCGCTCAGCGGACCCTCATTCGGGTTCAGGCTGAGCGAGCAGTGCCACACGTGTGCGTCCTTCTCGCCGACCTTCACGCGACGCTGATTCTCTTCGTCCCACTCGTACACAGGCGCGGTTACCTGCGTGCCGAACACCCGGCGGGGCTGGTCGAGAATGAGTGCGAGATCCAGAACGGTGTCGGCGTCTTGCAGTGACGCCCCGCGGGCAGCTTGCATCACGACGTCGTGTCCTGCCACGACGTGTTGGTCGGTGTGGTCGTTGGCGCGGCCAGGACCGGCGAGGTACATCATCAGGCCCGCCATGCGATCGCCTCGCGTGATGTTCGGCATCATCGCGCAACCACGCTCGCGTTCATGTACTCGTCGAGCGACCCGCATACGCGATCGACCGCGGCGAGCGTGTGCTTCAGTTCGCCGTCGACGCCGTGGCCGGCGTTCACCGCGCGTGCAATCTGGTTGACGTTGTTGGATACCGACGCGAGCAGTCGTCGGATGTGAAACAACTCGGTGAGCTCGTCGCGGCGTTGCACCGCCGTCTTGCCGTCGTTCTCGGCAAGAGCCGACTCCACCATCAGTCGCGGGATTGTCACATTGAGCGCCCTGGCGCGCAGGAGCAGCGCTGCCTCTTCCTCGGCGGAGGTCTTCACACGGTGATCCCCGGCGCGCCCGCCCGCCACGTTCGCACGACGGCGCCGCGTGTTTGCGGTGCGTGCGTTGTCGCTCATCCAAATCGCCTCTCCAGCCCAGTGCAGCGACCCGTCACCAGGACGGGACCACACCCCCAGTGTGCCGCATCCGGCCGCGCAGCGGAAGGAAAGGAGCCATTTAGGGGACCTAAATGTATAGCTTGCTCCCCACTGGGTGCCTCCTTCGATCTGGTTACGGTGACCGCGTGGTTAAAAACCACGGGTTGTTGTGAGCGCGTCGCACTGGCACACTCGATGTCGAGCGCGTTCCGCGCGCTGTTCCATATCCCCACCGAGAAAAGGACGCATCATGGCGAACGCTCTGAACCCCGATGAGGCGCTGCAGCGCGCACGCGAACTGCAGGAGGCGCGCCTGTCCGTGATCGATGAACTCGCGAACAACAACTTCGCTCTCGCGCAAGCGCGCGATCAGGCGACGCGCGCCGAGACCGACTACAGCCGGTCGTATAGCGCCGCCATCAGCGCCGGGTGGACGACGGCAGAACTAAGCCGGATCGGCTTCGCCGAGGCCGCCAAGCCGCCGCGTGTGCGCCGTCCGGCTCGCCGTTCCGGCGGCACGGATGAGGGTTCTTCGTCGGAGTAGTTCCGCACCCCCCTGACCACCTGTGGACGGCCCGAGCTACCTACGGGCTCCACCCGCCCACAGGTGGACAGCGGGACCCACAGAGCGTCTACGGACCCACCACCCCGATGCCGGAGGGTATCACCCAGTTAGCCCCCGTCAAGGGCGCTTCGCGTCACTCCGTGATGCGGCAGTCGCCGCCCCCTTGACGGGGGCTAACTGCGCGAAGAGCGGCAGTTATCGGGGAGCTGGGAGGGGTGCGGCTGTCGCACCGAGTCAGCGTTCGACGCTGTCGCGCTCGACGGTTGGCCGTTGCGCGGAGCGCGTCGACGAAGGGGTCTCCGCGTGCCCGCGGGCAAGGTCGCGCGCAAGGGCCCGGGGAAACGCGGCCGCAAACGGAGACGTCGGTTGAGACGGCGCCTGCTCCTCCCGCGCGGGCTGTTCGGGTGCGGCTTGCGCACTGAGCTGTTCC
>JAKONM010000016.1 GCA_022701925.1 Microbacteriaceae bacterium | reverse complement strand
CGGACAGGTCGTCGATGGCCTGCTCGACCTCGGGCGTCACCACGGTCGCCGCGTCGAAGCGCTGCCCGCCGTGGACGACGCGGTGGCCGCAGGCGACGGGGGAGGGCAGGCCGGCGATGTCGTCGAGGGCCCTCCGCACGGCGGCCTCGTGGTCCGGCACGCCGCCCTGCTCGCCGATCCGCTCGACGGTGCCGGAGGCGTGCACCTCGCCGGTGTCCGGCTCGACCAGCTGGTACTTCAGCGACGACGAGCCCGCGTTCAGCACGAACACCGGCCCGGTCATTCGGCGCCCTGCGCCTGGATCGCCGTGATGGCGATGGTGTTCACGATGTCGCGCACGAGGGCTCCTCGGGACAGGTCGTTGATCGGCTTGTTCAGGCCCTGCAGCACCGGACCGATCGCCAGGGCGTTGCTGCTGCGCTGCACCGCCTTATAGGTGTTGTTGCCGGTGTTCAGGTCGGGGAAGACGAAGACGGTGGCGCGGCCCGCGACGGGCGAGCCGGGCATCTTCGTCGCCGCGACGGCCGGGTCGGCGGCGGCGTCGTACTGGATCGGCCCCTCCACCAGCAGCCCGGGCGCCCGGTCCTTCACCAGCGCGGTCGCCTCCCGCACCTTCTCCACGTCCGCGCCGCTGCCGGACGAGCCGGTGGAGTAGGAGAGCATCGCGACCCGCGGGTCGATGCCGAACTGCTCCGCGGTGCCGGCCGCGCTGATCGCGATGTCGGCCAGCTGCGTGGCGGTGGGGTCGGGGATCACCGCGCAGTCGCCGTAGACGAGCACGCGGTCCGCGAGCGCCATCAGGAAGACCGACGAGACCACGCTGACGCCCGGTGCGGTCTTGATCAGCTCGAACGCGGGCCGGATCGTGTGCGCGGTGGTGTGGGCGGCGCCCGACACCATCCCGTCGGCCAGGCCCTCGTGCACCATCAGGGTGCCGAAGTAGGAGACGTCGGTGACGGTGTCCCGCGCCATCTCCAGCGAGACGCCCTTGTGGGCGCGCTCGCGGGCGTAGGTCGCGGCGAAGCGCTCGCGCAGCCCGGAGGTCTGCGGGTTCACGACGTGCGCGCGGCCCAGGTCGATGCCGAGGCCCAGCGCGCGGGAGCGCACCTTCACCTCGTTGCCCAGGATCGTGATCTCGGCGGTGTCGCGGGCGACCACGACGCCCGCCGCCTCCAGCACCCGGTCGTCGTCGCCCTCCGGCAGCACGATGTGCCGGCGGCGCTCGCGGGCGCGAGCGAGCAGGCCGTACTCGAACATCAGCGGCGTGACGACGGCGGAGGCGTGCATGCCGACGGCGTCCAGCAGCGCCGGGGCGTCGACGTGGGCCTCGAACAGCGCGAGCGCCTCCGCGGCCTTCTGCGGCGACTCGGCGGCCAGCGTGCTGCGCGCGCCCGCGACGGCGGTGACGGTCTCGAAGGTGCCGAGGTCGGTGCGGGCGATCGGCAGGTCCACGTGCAGGCCCTCGATCAGCCGTGAGACGTTGGCCGAGGGCTCGATGCCGCCGGTCAGCAGCACGCCCGCCAGCGACGGGAACGTCTCGGAGGCGTGCGCCAGCAGCACGCCGACGAGGGTGTCCGTGCGGTCGCCCGGCATGACGACCAGGGCCCCCTCGACGAGCCGTGGCAGCAGGTTCTCCAGGGTCATCGCCGCGACCGCGACGCCCGCGACGGAGCGCTCGCCCAGCGCCTGGTCGCCGGTCAGCCAGCGCGCCTGCGCGGCGCGGTACACGATGTGCAGGGCGGGGGCGACCAGTGCGGCGTCCTCCGGCACCACGTGCACCGGGACCTCGGCCGGCAGCAGGGGCGCCAGCGCGTCGGAGATCGCGGCGAGCGCGGTCGGCTCGGCGCGGTTGACGATCACGCCGACCAGCTCGGCGTGCTCGGCGCGGAACTCGCCCAGCGCGATCTCGGCCACCTGCGCGACCTCGCCGGCGGTGCGGCCGCCCTGCCCGCCGCTGTGGCGCCCGCCGAGCACCAGCACGACGGGCGCGCCGAGGTTCGCGGCGATCCGGGCGTTGAAGCTCAGCTCGGTGGGGGTGCCCACGTCGGTGTAGTCGCTGCCGACCACCAGCACCGCCTCGCAGCGGTCGGCGACGGCGCGGAACCGCTCGACGATCGTGCCGAGGGCGGCCTCCGGGTCGTGGTGCACGGCCTCGTAGGTGGTGCCGACCGCGTCGGCCGCGGGCACGTCGGCGGTCGCGACGGACAGCAGCAGGTCGAGCACGTAGTCGCCGTCGGCCGAGCGGCTGACGGGCCGGAACACCCCGACCCGTCCGACGCGGCGTGACAGCGCCTCCATCAGGCCGAGCGCCACGGCCGACTTGCCGGTGTGGCCCTCCGCCGACGCCAGGTAGATCGTCTGGGGCATGGCAGCGAGCGTAGGGAGCACGGCTGGGTCCCTGCCGCCGCGCCGGTAGCGTGCAGCCATGGACCTGGAGGGGATGATGCGCCGCGCGATCGCCGTCGCGGAGCGGGCGAGGGCGGCGGGCAACCACCCGTTCGGCGCGCTGCTCGCCACCGCGGACGGCCGGGTCGTCGCCGAGGCGGAGAACACCGTGAACACCGCCCACGACGTCACCGGCCACGCGGAGACGAACCTGGTGTCGCTGGCGTCGCAGCGCTTCGAGGGCGACGAGCTGGCCGCGATGACGCTGGTCACCAGCTGCGAGCCGTGCGCCATGTGCGCGGGGGCGATCCACTGGGCCGGCATCGGCACGGTGGTCTACGGCCTCAGCGAGCGCGGGCTGCTGGGGATGACGGGCGAAGACCCGGCCAACCCCACCCTCGATCTGCCCTGCCGCCAGGTCTTCGCCGCGGGGCGCAAGCGCATCGAGGTCGTCGGCCCGCTGCTCGAGGACGAGGCCCGCGCGCCGCACCGGGGGTTCTGGCAGCCGGAGGCGTGAGCCGCCCGGACCGCGGCCGAGCCCGGCTGGGCGGGCTCATAGGGCGCGGTGGCACGCTGTTCGGCCGGTCCGCAGGCGGACCGCAGGGGAGGTGGGAGTGACCGTGAGCGACAGCCCGATGTCGACGTCCCCGTACGAGGTGCTCGGCGTCACGTCGGCGGCCACGGACGAGGACCTGCGGCGCGCGTACCGCCGGCTGCTGCGCGAGACCCACCCGGACACCGGCGGCGACCCGCAGCGGTTCATCGCGGTGCAGACCGCGTGGGAGCGGGTCGGCAGCCCCGACGCCCGCGCCCGCTACGACCGCGGCCGCTCGCCGGTGGGGGAGCCGACCTCCTGGGCCCCGGCGTCCGCGCCGCGGTCCGGCCCCCAGCAGACGCGCCCCGGCGCCCGCACCCACGGGCACCCGGGCGGCTGGCGCCGTGAGCGCTACCTGACGCTGCTCAAGGAGTGGGTCGGCCTCGGCGAGACGATCCCCGACCCCTACGACCCGGTGCTGGTGCGTCGCGCGCCCCGCGAGATCCGGCACCTGCTGGCGGACGCGCTCGCCGAGGAGGCGACCGCACGCCGCCTGGCGACCCTGGGCATCGGCTACACCGTCTGGCACGACGTGGCGATGGACGGGCCGGAGCAGAAGATCGACCACCTGGTGCTCGGGCCGACCGGGCTCTACGCGATCCAGTCGGAGGACTTCGGCGGCCCCGTGCAGCTGCGCCGCGGCGAGGTCGTCGGCGACGCGGCGGCGGGGGAGCGGCCCGTGCACGAGCTGGCGCACCGCGCCCGCTCGGTGGCGCGCGCCGCGCGCGTGCGCTTCACGGGGCTGCTGCTGGTGCTGCCCGACGACCAGCTGGCCGAGCCCGCCGAGTCCGTCGGCTCGTCCCGGGGCGCGGAGCAGGTCGTGCTGCGCGCGTCGCTGCTGCTGACGGCGCTGCGCGACGGGATGCCGGAGGGACGCCCGGTCGGCGGCAGCGAGATCTTCGAGGTGCGCACGCGCCTGCAGGCCGCGGTCCGCTTCGCCTGACCCGCGGCCCCCGGTGCGCCGGCCGGCTACCGGGTGATCTCGAAGGTGTCCGCGTCGATGGGGTCGACGGGCTCCGCATCGACGTCCTCGACCCGTGCTGCGCGGGGCCCCTGCTCCAGCCACTGCGCGAAGGCGTCCATCGCCGGCCGCTCGCCCTGGACGACCAGCTCGACGGCGCCGTCGGTGCGGTTGCGCACCCGCCCGACCAGGCCCAGCCGCTCGGCCTCGCCCTGCGCCGCCCAGCGGAAGCCGACGCCCTGCACCTGCCCGGTCACCGTGTAGCGCCTGGTGATGCTCACGCGGTCCACGCTAGGGGAAGGCCCCGCCGCCTACGGTGAGGTGATGACGGACTCCCAGGGCCTCGAGCGGTTCACGGCGGCGCAGGACGACGGCGGCACCTGGGGCCGCGCCGTCGACGAGCTGGCGTCGGGGGAGAAGCGCACGCACTGGATGTGGTTCGTCTTCCCGCAGATCGCGGGCCTGGGCCAGAGCCCCACCGCTCGCTTCTACGCCATCCGCGACCTGGCCGAGGCGGAGGCCTACCTGCGCCACCCGGTGCTGGGGCCGCGGCTGGTGCGGGCCGCGGAGATCGTCGAGATCGCGCCCGCGGACACCGCCGAGTCGCTGCTCGGCGGGGTCGACGCCGTGAAGCTGCGGTCGTCCATGACCCTCTTCGCCCGGGTCGACCCCGGGCAGCCGGTCTTCACCCGCGTGCTGGAGCGCTGGTTCGGCGGGCGGCAGGACGACGCCACGCTGGCGCTGCTCGACGCCTGACCGCCCCGCGGCGGCTCCGTAGCCGGATCGTGACGCCGGCCGCACGGCGCCGGGCCGGCGGCCCCGTAGTCTCCGCCTCGGCCGCGCGGGGCGGCCGGTGCGGAGGGAGGGCCCGTGCGCAGGCCTGTCGTGATCGTCGTGGCCGCGGTGACCGCGCTGGCGCTGCTGATCGGCGGCGCCGTCGCCGCCGGGTTCGCGCTCGCGCCGCACGCGACGACGCCGTCCCGCAGCGCGGCCCTCGCGGCGCCCGCCTCCTGGCCCGCTCCCGCGGCGATCGCCTGGAAGGCGTGCGACGACGCGGACCTGCGGCGGGCGCGCGCGCAGTGCGCCGTCGTGCGGGTGCCCATGGACTGGTCGGCGCCCGGGGACGGCCGCTCCGTGGGCATCGCGGTGTCCCGCGTGCAGCACACCGCTTCGACCTCCGAGGGCGTCATCCTGGCGAACCCGGGCGGCCCCGGCGGCAGCGGGCTGCGGCTCGCGACCCTCGGCGCGCAGGTGCCGGACGGGGTCGGGCAGCGGTACGACTGGATCGGGTTCGACCCCCGGGGCGTCGGCGACTCGACCCCGCGCCTCAGCTGCGACGCGGACTACGCGAACGGCCCGCGGCCCGCCTACACGCCCGCGACCGCCGCCACCGTCGCGGCCTGGCGCACGCGCGCCGAGGCCTACGCGACGGCCTGCGGGAAGGCGGGCGGCGAGCTGCTGCAGCACATGACGACGCGGGACTCCGCGAACGACCTGGAGTACCTGCGCCTGGCCCTGCGCGAGCCGCAGATCAGCTTCTTCGGCTACTCCTACGGCACCTACCTCGGCCAGGTCTACGCGACGCTGTACCCGTCGCGGGTGAAGCGGATGGTGCTCGACTCGAACGTCGATCCGACCGAGGTCTGGTACCGCGCGAACCTGCAGCAGGACGTCGCCTTCCAGACCGCGCTCGAGGCGTGGTTCGACTGGCTCGCCCGGTACGACTCCCGGTTCGGGCTGGGCTCGACCCGCGCCGCCGTCGAGCGCAGCTACGAGCGGCTGCAGCAGCGGCTCGCCACCGACCCCGCGGACGGCGTCTTCGGCTCGGCGGAGCTGGCGGACACGCTGCTCTACGCCGGGTACTCGCAGGGCCTGTGGCCCGCGCTCGGCGCGGCCTTCGCGGAGGCCGAGCAGGGCGACACCCGCACCGCGCAGCAGTACTGGAAGGCGTTGAACGAGGTCTCCGACGACAACGGCTACGCGGTGTACCTGGCGGTGGAGTGCACGGACGCCGCCTGGCCGAGCGACTGGGCCACGTGGGAGGCGGACACGCGGAAGGTGGACGAGCAGGCCCCCTTCGGCACCTGGCTGAACACGTGGTTCAACGCGCCGTGCCGCACCTGGCCCGCCGCCGCCGGCACCCCGGTGCGCGTCGACGGCGCGAAGGCTCCGCCGATCCTCGTGATCGGGGAGACGCTGGACGCCGCGACGCCCTTCAGCGGCAGCGAGACCGTGCGCCGGCTGTTCCCGGAGGCGCGCCTGCTGGCCGAGCCCGGAGGCACCTCCCACGCGGAGTCGCTGAACGGCGACGCGTGCGTCGACGGCGCCATCGCGGACTACCTGCGCGACGGGACCCTGCCGCAGCGGAGGACCGGCGACGGACCCGACCTCACCTGCGCGCCGACCCCGGTGCCGACGCCCTGACCGGCCCTGCGGACGGGACGAGCCCCGTGCCCCTCCTGATCAGGAGGGGCACGGGGCTCGATTCGTGTCCGAGGGGGGACTTGAACCCCCACGCCCTGTACGGGCACTAGCACCTCAAGCTAGCGCGTCTGCCATTTCCGCCACCCGGACCGGTGAGGACGCCTTGCAGCGCCGACCGGTGACTCTAGCAGGCGGCGGTCGCCCGGCCAGGAGCACGGCCGACGCGCCGCGCCGCGCCGACGGGCCCGACATCCGGGCTTCCCCGAACGGGGGCCGTCTCTTATGGTCCTCTTACCCCCCTCCCTCCACCTACCCATGTGTGCGGCGCGCGAGCAGATCGCGCCGGCGTGCACCGTGAGGACGCCTCCATGAGGAACACCCCGCCGCGCCTGCGCGCCGCAGCCGTCACCGCCGCGCTGACGCTCGTCGGCGCCTGCCTGCTGCCCACCTCCGCACAGGCCGCGCCCGTCGCGGACCCCGGCACGAAGGCCTCCGCCGCCTCGCGCAGCGCGCTCGGCAACGGACTGGGGCGCCTGGTGCCCGGCGCCGCCGCGACGCAGCGCATCACGGGCGGGCTGAAGATCGATCAGCGCGCCCTGGCCATCCGCGACGACGCCGGCCGGGTGCTGGTCGACCTGACGCCGCAGGCGGACGCCGACCGGGGCGCCTTCCGCACCGCCGCGGAGACCGCGGGCCTGAAGATCACCGCGGTCGACGACACCCGCGGCACGCTGGAGGGATTCGCCGCGGCCTCCGCCTTCGAGCGGCTTGCCTCCCTGCCCGGCGCCGGCACGCTGGTGCAGGTGCCGAAGCCCACGACCTCTGCGGGATCGGTGGAGTCGCAGGGCGTGCCCTACCAGCGCGTCGACCGGGTGCTGA
Organism: Microbacteriaceae bacterium; assembly: GCA_022701925.1. Lineage (GTDB taxonomy): Bacteria > Actinomycetota > Actinomycetes > Actinomycetales > Microbacteriaceae > Amnibacterium. The sequence continues at coordinate 11,655 of JAKONM010000016.1, read as the reverse complement.
AGAAGGGCGTCGACGGCCGCGGCATCACGGTCGGCGTGCTGTCGGACAGCTACGACGCCGCCACGACCGACCCGAACGGCGACCCGCAGACCGACCGCGCCGCGACCGACGTGGCCAGCGGCGACCTGCCCGGCACGGGCAACCCGCAGAACCCGCAGCCCGTCGTGGTGCTGGAGGACCTGGAGCCCAGCGAGGATGCGACCGACGAGGGCCGCGGGATGCTGCAGATCATCCACGACATGGCCCCGGCCGCGAAGCTGTGCTTCGCCACCGCGTTCTCCGGCGAGGTCGGCTTCGCGAACAACATCCGCGCGCTGGCCGACAGGACCGGCCCGTGCAGGGCGGACGTGATCGTCGACGACGTGGGCTACTTCAGCGAGCCGTTCTTCTCGGACGGCGTCATCGGCGACGCCGTCGACGACGTGGCGAAGCAGGGCGTGAAGTACTTCAGCTCCGCCGGCAACGCGGGCGACCAGAACGGCTGGGGCGCGAAGGTGCGGCTGGTCGGGCCGGCCGCGGCGGAGCGCGCCGGGCTCGACCTCGGCGACGTCGACCCGTCCCTCTACGACGGCGGGTTCCAGGACGTCGACCCGGGCAGCGGCACGGACGTGGCGCAGACGCTGACCCTGGGCGGTGCCGGCGGCCTGTTCGACCTGCAGTGGAACGACCCGTTCGACGTGAACGGCGCCGCCTACGGCGACCCGTACCTGACCGCGACGGGCACCGTCGCGACCGGGGACCAGACGGTGGACGTGCCCTTCACGCCGACCGCCGACCAGGTGGGGAAGCTGGTCGAGTTCAAGGTCGACGGGGTCCCCTCCGGCACCGTGGACCTGATCCTCACCGTGACCGCGCCCGACGGCACCGTGATCGCCGACCAGGTCGACACGGGCGCCTCGCCCGAGTCCTTCGACGCGACGCTCACGCAGGCGGGCACCTACACGATCGCCGTCTCGACCTTCGGCGGGGACACCGGCGCCTTCACCGCGACCGTCCGGCCCGTGCTCGCGCCGTCGAAGGTCACCACGGACTTCAACGTGCTGTTCTTCGACATGGACGGGAACTACGTCGGCGGTGCGGCGGACCAGAACCGCTTCACGGGCCGCCCGCTCGAGCTGGTGCCGCTGCCGGGCGCGCCGCGCGACCTGCAGGTCGTCATCGCCCGCTCCGGCACCGGTTCGACCCCGGTCACCGACCTGCGCGTCATCACGAACGGCGACGTGCAGTTCACGGATCGGCCGAACCCCTTCGCGGTGACGACCTACGGCCACCCGACCGCGGCCGGCGCGATCGGCGTCGCCGCGCAGAGCGCCTTCAAGCCCTACCAGCCGGAGTACTTCACCTCGGTGGGCGGGAAGCTGCCGATCTACTTCGACTCGGCCGGCAAGCGGTACAAGAAGGTGCAGGTGCGCACGAAGCCCGAGGTCGCGGCCACGGACGGCGTGAACACCACGTTCTTCTACTCCGACACGGTGCTCGACCCCGATGCGACGCCGAACTTCTTCGGCACCTCCGCGGCCGCCCCCAGCGCCGCCGGCATCGCCGCGCTCGTCCTGCAGAAGCGCGGCGGCGGGTCGTCGGTGTCGCCGTCGGCGATGCGGGCGCTGCTGCAGCGGTCGACCTTCGCGCACGACCTGGACCCGTTCGCGGCCTCCGGCACGGCGAAGGGGCTGACCGTCAGCGCCACCGGCGCGCAGGGGTCCGAGCGCGGCTACTCGGCCGGCACGCTCGACGACGACCGGTTCTTCACCCTGCAGTACCGCGGCAGCAGCCGGATCCGGTCGGTCACCTTCGACGGGGCGACGGCCGCGCCGACCGCGCTCGGGCCGAACGGGAGGAGCGCGGGGCTCGTCTTCGACCCCCGCGCGTTCCAGGACCTGCCGACGAAGTACCAGGCGACCGGGTTCCCCTTCACGGTCGGCAGCGCCTCCGGGCTCTACGCCTCCGACGTCACGGCCTCGTTCGCCGGCAGGTCCGGGCTGGCCGCTGAGGGGCAGTACCGCACGATGACGCTGACCTTCAAGGGCGGGCTGCGGAAGGGCGACTCGATCCGGTTCGGCGTCGACCGCGACCTGGCGCAGACGGCCTACGGGAACGCCAGCGAGGGGAACAGCGCCGACCTGCTGGGCGGCGGGGTGGTCGTCCCGCAGCGCACCGCGAAGGCGGGCGGCCTGCGCTTCACCGCGGTGCTGACCGACGGGAAGAAGTTCAGCGGCGTGATCGCCAACCGGCTCGGGTCGGGCTTCTCGCCGGTGGACGGCTACGGCCTGATCGACGCCGAGAAGGCGGTGCTCGGCCGCTGACCCGCACGGCGGAAAGGGTCCGGACGCCGCGACGTCCGGACCCTCCCCGTCTTCAGCCGATGCTGGGGAGACTGGCGGCATGTCCTACGACCAGACCCCCTACGGCGCCGACGCCGCCCGCTACGACTCCTTCCCGTACCGCCGCACGGGGCGCAGCGGTCTGAAGCTGCCCGCCATCTCGCTGGGGCTGTGGCACAACTTCGGCGACGTGAACCCGCTGGAGACGCAGCGGGCGATCTTGCGTCGGGCCTTCGACGCGGGTGTCACGCACTTCGACCTGGCGAACAACTACGGCCCGCCCTACGGCAGCGCGGAGCGCAACTTCGGCACGCTGTACGCGCAGGACTTCCGGCCGTACCGCGACGAGCTGGTGATCTCGACGAAGGCCGGCTACGACATGTGGCCCGGACCCTACGGCGACCACGGCTCGCGCAAGTACCTGCTGGCCAGCCTCGACCAGTCGCTCGACCGCATGGGCCTCGACCACGTCGACATCTTCTACTCGCACCGCGCGGACCCGGAGACGCCGCTGGAGGAGACGATGGGCGCCCTGGCGACCGCCGTGCAGTCGGGCCGTGCGCTGTACGCCGGCATCTCCAGCTACTCCCCGGAGCGCACCCGGCAGGCGCAGGCGATCCTGGCCGGGATGGGGGTGCCGCTGCTGATCCACCAGCCCTCCTACTCGATGCTGAACCGCTGGATCGAGGACGGGCTGCTCGACGTGGTCGACGAGCTCGGCGTCGGCGTGATCGCCTTCTCCCCGCTCGCGCAGGGCCTGCTGACCGGCCGCTACCTCAAGGGCGTGCCGTCCGACTCCCGCGCCGCCTCCGACGCCGACATGGCCTCCACGGTGACCGAGGAGGCGCTGGGGCACGTGCGCGCCCTGAACGACATCGCCGAGCAGCGCGGGCAGTCGCTGGCCCAGCTGGCGCTGTCCTGGGTGCTGCGCGACCCGCGCGTCACCAGCGCGCTGATCGGCGCCTCGAGCGTGCGGCAGCTGGACGACAACCTGGCCGCGGTGCAACGCCTCGACTTCAGCGATGACGAGCTGGCCGCGATCGACGAGCACGCGGTGGCCGACGGCATCAACCGCTGGCAGCGCTCCAGCGACGTCTGAGCGCGTCCGGTCCGCGATCCCGGTCGTCGCCTCGGCGCGGGCGATCGGGATCGCGACCCGTCGGCCCTGACGGCCGCGAAGTACCGTTGATCGCGTGACCGAACTCAGCCGCACCGCGACGCTGGCGCAGGACCTGATCCGCTTCCCCTCCGTCAACTGGGGCGAGGGCCGCAGCGACGGGGAGGGCGAGGCCGCGGGGTACGTGGAGGCGGTGCTGCAGGGCATGGGCCTGCAGCCGCGGCTGTTCGAGCCGGCGCCGGGCCGCGTGTCCGTGGTCGCGCGCGTGGAGGGGGAGCGCCCCGGTCCCGGCCTGGTGCTGCACGGCCACACCGACGTCGTGCCCGCCGACCCCGCGAACTGGACGGTGGACCCCTTCTCCGGCGAGGTCCGCGACGGCCTGCTGTGGGGCCGCGGCGCCGTCGACATGAAGGACATGGACGCGATGATGCTGGCGTCGCTGGAGTCGATCCTCGGCGCCGGCCGGCGCCCGGCCCGCGACCTGACCGTGGCCTTCTTCGCCGACGAGGAGGCCGGCGGCGTGCTCGGCTCCCACTGGGTCGTCGACCACCACCCGGAGCTGTTCGCCGGCGCCACGGAGGCGATCAGCGAGGTCGGCGGCTACTCCGTGAACCTCGGGGGCCGGCGCGCCTACCTGCTGCAGACGGGGGAGAAGGCGCTGGTCTGGGTGCGCCTGACGGTGCGCGGCCCGGCCGCCCACGGCTCGCGCCTGATCCGCGACAACGCGGTCGTGCGGCTGGCCGAGGCGGTCGCGGCGATCGGCCGCAAGGACTGGCCGATCCGCATGACCACCACCACGACGACCCTGATCGACGAGCTCGGCCGCCTGCTCGGCGTCGACCCGCAGCACGCCGGTCCGGACGCCGTCGCGCTGGCCACCGGCTCCGCCAGCGGCTTCCTGCTGGCCACCCTGCGCACCACGACGAACCCGACCGTGCTGACCGCGGGCTACAAGCACAACGTGATCCCGGACACGGCGACCGCGCTGGTGGACATCCGCACGCTCCCCGGCGAGGAGGAGGCGGTGCTCGCCGAGGTGCGCGGGCTGATCGGCCCGGACGTCGAGATCGAGACCGTGCACACGGACGTGGGGCTCGAGAACCCGTTCGAGGGCCCGCTGGTCGAGAAGGTGATCGCGCTGCTGGGGGAGCACGACCCGGGCGCCCCGGTGCTGCCGTACCTGATGTCGGGCGGCACGGACAACAAGGCCCTCTCCGAGCTGGGCATCGCCGGCTACGGGTTCGCGCCGCTGCAGCTGCCGCCCGACCTGAACTTCCCGGCCATGTTCCACGGCGTCGACGAACGGGTGCCCCTGGCCTCCCTCGACTTCGGCACGCGGGTGCTGACCGACCTGCTGCTCACCTACTGACCTTCCCTCCGCGCCTTCGGAAGCGCGGAGAGGCGGCAGGATCGGGGCGTGAGCGTCACCGAGCGGGATCCCGAGCTGGTCGACTGCGCGGCGAATCCGGCCGGCCCCCCGGAGCTGCTGCTGCCCCGCGAGGTGCCGCTGGGCGGGCCGCGCGCCATGCGGGTGCAGCGCACCCTGCCGCAGCGCACCCGCTCGCTGATCGGCGCGTGGTGCTTCGTCGACCACTACGGCCCCGACGACCTGGCGGAGCGCGGCGGCATGCGCGTGCCCGGCCACCCGCACACCGGGCTCGCCACCGTCACCTGGCTGTTCGAGGGGGAGGTCGAGCACCACGACACGACCGGCGCCCGCGCCGTGGTGCGGCCCGGGCAGGTGAACCTGATGACCGCCGGCGCGGGGGTCGCCCACTCCGAGTTCTCGACGCCGACGACCACGGTGGTGCACGGGGCGCAGCTGTGGTTCGTGCTGCCGGACGGCGCCGCCACCGGCGTGCGCCGCTTCGAGCACGCCGAGCCCCGGGTCGTGCGGGCCGCCGGGGCGGAGGTGCGGGTCTTCATCGGGGAGTGGCTCGGCTCGACGGGCGCGCCGACGGCGCCGGTGCCGCTGCTCGGCGCCGAGGCGGTGCTGCCGCCCGGGCTCGAGTGGCGGGTGCCCGTCGACCCCGCGTTCGAGACCGGCGTGCTGGTCGACACCGGCAGCGTGCACGTGGAGGGCGTCGCGGCGCAGCGCTCCCAGCTGGTCGCCGCGCCGCCGGGGCGCGACGAGCTGGTCGTCACCGCCGGGCCGGAGGGCGCGCGCATCCTCGTCCTGGCGGGGGAGCCGTTCCCCGCGCCCGTGGTCATGTGGTGGAACTTCGTGGGGCGCGACCACGACGAGGTGGTCGCCGCCCGCGCGGACTGGATGCGCCAGGTCGACGAGCACGGCCGGATCGGCGCCTCCGACGGCCGCTTCGGCGCGTTCCCGGAGCAGTGGGACGAGGTGCTGCCCGCGCCGGAGCTGCCGACCGTCCGGCTGAAGCCGCGCCGCCGCACCTGAACCGCACCCGGTCCGTCGGCGCGTGGCCCGTGATGGGGGCTCCGCCCGCAGATAGCCTTCCGCGGGCGGAGCACGGACCTCCTGCCGCGTCAGGAGATGTGCATGGGCCTCGTCGAAGCGATCGTGCTGGGACTGATCCAGGGACTCACGGAGTTCATCCCGGTCAGCTCGAGCGCGCACCTGCGCATCGCCGGCATCTTCCTGGAGGACGGCCGCGACCCGGGCGCCGCCTTCACCGCCATCATCCAGCTGGGCACCGAGACCGCGGTGCTCGTCTACTTCTGGAAGGACATCGTCCGCATCGTGCGGGCCTTCTTCCTGGGGCTCACGAAGAAGGCGGGGCCCGACGGGCAGCCGCTGGTGCCGAGGACGGACCGCGACTACCGGATGGGCTGGCTGATCATCATCGGCTCGCTGCCGATCGTCGTCCTGGGCGTCGCGCTGCAGCACCTGATCGAGACGTCCTTCCGCTCGCTGTGGATCGTGGCGTTCAACCTGATCGTCTTCGGCATCCTGCTCGGGATCGCGGACCGCGTCGGCCGCAAGCGCAAGGAGCTCGAGCAGCTCACGACCCGCGACGGCGTGATCTTCGGCTTCGCCCAGGCGCTGGCCCTGATCCCGGGCGTCTCCCGCTCCGGCGGCACCATCGGCGCCGGCCTGCTGCTGGGCTACACGCGCGCCGCCGCCGCCCGCTACTCGTTCCTGCTGGCGGTGCCCGCGGTCTTCGGCTCCGGGCTCTTCGAGCTGGTCAAGGTGGTGCGCGACCCGGGCGTCGAGCTGTTCAGCGGCGTCGAGACCCTGGTCGCCACCGTCGTCGCGTTCGGCGTCGGCCTGGTGGTCATCGCGTTCTTCCTGCGCTACCTGAACCGCGGCTCGTTCCTGCCGTTCGTCGCCTACCGCATCCTGCTCGGCGTGCTGCTGATCGGCCTCCTGCTGGCGGGCGTCGTCCAGCCCTGACCCGCGGGTTCCGGCAGCGCTCGTCGGATCCGGCAGCCCTTCTCCGCGACTTCAGCTGCCGGAACCCACGATCGCTGCCGCACGCGACGTGCTCACGTGCTCAACGCCGCGAAGACGGCGGCCTCGACCGCGGGCCACTCGAAGAGCACCTGGCGCCAGGTGAAGCGCACCGTCCGGTAGCGCAGCCTGGTGGCGGCGAGGTCGCGTGCCCGGTCCCGCGCGAAGGCCTCCTCGTCGTCGTGGTACTGCCTCCCGTCGAGCTCCACGACGAGGCGGCCCTCCACCAGCAGGTCCACCTCGCCGATGCCGTCGAGCACGGGCTGCACCTCGACCCGCAGACCCGCAGCGCGGAGCAGGTGACGGGCGATCGTCTCCAGTCCCGAATCCGCCCGCCCGTCCGCCGCCAGCACGACCGATCGGAACCTGGCGGGCAGGGCGGCCGCGAGCGCGTGCAGGTCGGCGGGGCGCACGTAGCGCTCGTGCAGTGCGGAGTCGAGCACCGCCAGCGCCCGCTCCGGAGGCAGGGACCGGAAGGCGTGCTCGACCAGGAGGAGCGCGGGAACGACGCCGAAGCCGGCTGAACCCGCGAGGACGTCCGGGTCCGAGGGGTGCAGCACGACGTCCGAGCGACGGGTGAGGCGCATTCCCGGGCGGTCGGGATCATGCAGGCGGGTGGTCGAGCGGCGGAACGCGACGTGCAGCCGGTCCTGCTCCGCGGTGTACGGGTAGCGGTAGGGCCGATCGGGAGGCAGGTCCGGAGGCGTCCACAGGCCGAGGTGCCGCGCCGCGGTGATCGACGTCGCGACCCCGCCGGCGCGAACTGCCTGCAGCAGCAGGGTCGAGGTGCCGGGACGTGCCCAGACACCCCGACGAACGGGGACGAGCTCGGCCTGCCTCGCGGCCTCCGCGATCTCGCGTTCGGTCTTCCCGCGCTCCCGCAGCTCCTTCGTCGTCCAGAACCTCCGCATGACTGGAGACCGTGCAGCAGTTCTGGACGGCACTTCCGACTTCAGGCGTGCAGAGCAGCGAGGGCGTCGTGCACGAGCCTGGGGAGGAGCGGACGCAGCGGGGGATGTCGCTTCCGGCAGCATCGGTGGACTCCGGCAGCCGCACTCGCCCGATCAGGCTGCCTTCGGCGACAGGTGCTGCCGGAACCCACGCCCTGTCCGCCGGGACTAGTCCCCGGGGCGCCAGGGGGGCGGCTGCTCGCCGCGACCGGGGCCCTCGCCGCGGCGCAGGTAGCGCTCGAACTCGCGGGCGATCGCCTCGCCGCTGGCCTCGGGGGAGTCGACGGTGTCGCGCGCCTTCTCCAGCTGCTCGATGTAGGCCGCCATGTCCTCGTCCTCGCCGGCCAGCTGGTCGATGCCGCTCTCCCACGCCTCGGCCTCGTCGCCCAGGTCGCCGCGCGGCACCTCGACGTCGAGCACCGCCTCCAGGCGCTCGATCAGCGCCAGGGTCGCCTTGGGGGAGGGGGCGTTGTGCACGTAGTGCGGCACGGAGGCCCAGATGGAGACGGTCGGGATGCCCACCTTCGCCGCGGCGTCGGCCAGCACCGACAGGATGCCGACCGGCCCCTCGTACGAGCTGCGCTCCAGGTCCAGCTCGGCGCGCACGTCCGCGTCCTCGCTGGAGGCGAAGGTCGAGATCGGCCGCGTGTGCGGCACGTCGGCCAGCATCGCGCCGAGCATGACGATGCCCTCGACGTCCGCGACGAGCGCGGCGTCCAGCACCTCGGCCACGAACCCGCGCCAGGTGCGCGACGGCTCGACGCCCAGCAGCACGTACAGGTTGTCGCGCTCGATGCGCGGCGACGGCTCCTGCTCGGCCTCCGGCGCGACGCCGCGCAGGGGAGCGGCGGGGCGCGGGCCGTACATCGTCGCTCCCGGCCAGGTCAGCTGCTTGTCACCGTGCTCGTCCACGCCGACGGTCGGCCGGTTGAACTGGTAGTCCATGTACAGCTCGGGGTCGACGTCGAGCACGGGCTCCAGCGGCAGCGCGTCGCGCACCATGCGCACCGCGTTGGTGGCCGCCTCCCCGGCGTCGTTCCACCCCTCGAACGCGACCACCAGGACGCGTCCCTGCTGGAACCGCTTCGTCTCCGCCAACCGCACCGCTTCCGTCTGCTCCCGGCGACCAGCCGATCCCGTCCACCCTAGGCGGCGGCCGTCGGGGGCCCGGAGGTGTTCGCTGTGCGCGTGGCTAGGGTTGTGGCGTGACCGTCCCCAAGCTGCCCGCGGCCGTGCTCTGGGACATGGACGGCACCCTGGTCGACAGCGAGCCGTTCTGGTTCGAGGCCGAGACCGCGCTGGTCGAGCGATTCGGCGGCACCTGGACCACGGAGCAGGCGCGCGTGCTGGTGGGCAGCGGGCTGCACGACGGCGCCCGCGTGCTGCAGGACCACGGCGTCGCGCTGCCGCTGGACGAGATCGTGCGCTGGCAGACGGAGCACGTCACGGAGCGGCTGCAGCAGCAGATCCCGTGGCGGCCGGGCGCGCTGGCGCTGCTGGCCGCGGTGCGCGACGCGGGCATCCCGACGGCGCTGGTCACCATGTCGCAGCGCACGATGGCGGAGGCGGTCGTCGCCGCGATGCCCTTCGGCGCCTTCGACGTGGTCGTCGCGGGCGACGACGTCAGCCGGCCGAAGCCCGACCCGGAGGCCTACCTGCGCGCGGCCGAGCTGCTCGGCGTGCCGATCGAGGACTGCGTGGCGGTGGAGGACAGCCCGCCCGGGCTCGCCTCCGCGGTCGGGTCGGGGGCGGCGACCGTCGGCGTGCCGCACCACGCGGTGCTGCCGGACGGCGACGCCTGGCGCCTCTGGACGACGCTGGAGGGCCGCGGCCTGGAAGACCTGGCCCAGGTGGCCGCCGACCTGCGCCCCGCGCTGACGTGACCGGTCTCTTCGCCCCCGGCGACCGCGTGCAGCTGACCGGGCACAAGGGCCGGCAGAACACGATCACGCTCGCCGCCGGCGCCGTGTTCCACACGCACCGCGGCACGCTGGCGCACGACGCGCTGATCGGCCTGCCCGACGGCTCGGTGCTCACCGGCTCCGACGGCACGCAGTACCTGGCGCTGAAGCCGCTGCTCACCGACTACGTGATGTCGATGCCCCGCGGGGCCGCGATCGTCTACCCGAAGGACGCGGGCCAGATCCTGGCGGCCGCGGACGTCTCGCTGGGGCACCGGGTCGTGGAGGCCGGAGTCGGCAGCGGGGCGTTGACCCTCTGGCTGCTGCGCGCCGTCGGCGACGGCGGGCGGGTGCACTCGGTGGAGCGGCGGGCCGAGTTCGCGGAGGTCGCCGCGGACAACGTCGCCGGCTTCTTCGGCGCCACGCCCGACCGCTGGTCCCTGACCGTCGGCGACCTGGTCGACGTGCTGGCGGCGGGCGAGCCGGCCGCGTACGACCGGGTGGTGCTCGACATGCTGGCGCCGTGGGAGACCGTGCCCGCCGTGCAGCGCGCGCTGGCCCCGGGCGGCGTGGTCGTCGCCTACATCGCCACGGTGCCCCAGCTGTCGCGCACGGTGGAGGCCCTGCGCGACGCCGACGCGTTCACCGAGCCGCTCGCGACCGAGACGCTGGTCCGCGGCTGGCACGTCGACGGCCTGGCGGTGCGCCCCGACCACCGCATGGTCGCCCACACCGGCTTCCTGGTCACGGCCCGTCGGCTGGCGGACGGCGCGGTCGCGCCCCGCACGTCGCGCAAGGCGGAGAAGACCTTCAGCGACGAGGACGTCGAGCTGTGGACGCCGGGCGCCGTGGGCGACCGGGAGCAGAGCCCGAAGCGCCTGCGCAAGACCGCGCGGCAGGCGGCGCAGATCGCGGCCGCCCGCGCCACCGGCGACCCGGCGCCCGGCGGCACGGGCGCCTGATCTGGCAGGATCGGACCCGTGCGCGCCACCCCCTCCCGCCTCGGCGCCGCGGCCGCGGCGACCCTGCTGACGGCCGTGGCCCTCACCGGCTGCTCGGCCGGCGCGGCCGCGGGCTGCGCGCCGGAGGCCTCCTCCGGCCTGGGGTCCGAGTCGGTGCGCGTGTCGGGGGCGTTCGGCAGCGCGCCGACCGTGTCGTTCGCGAAGCCGCTGCACGTGCAGGACACGCAGGTCAGCACGGTCATCCGCGGAAGCGGCGCGCCCATCGAGCCGGCGCAGCAGGTCGTGGCCGACGTCACCTTCCTGGACGCCACGACCGGCGAGGTCGCGACCGCCAGCGAGTACAAGGGCGACGCCGCGGCCGCCCGGTTCGTGGTGGGCAATGTGCCGCTGCCGGGCCTGCGCAAGGCGCTGGTCTGCGCGCAGGTCGGCGACCGGCTCGCAGCGGTCATCCCGCCGTACCAGGGCATCCCCGCCGAGTCCCGCCCCGCCTCCATCTCCGCGGGCGACTCGATCGTCGCCGTGGTGGACGTGCGGCAGGCGTACCTGGCGCGGGCGGACGGGGTGCCGCAGGTGATGGCGGGCGGCCTGCCCAGCGTCGTGCTGGGGGCCGACGGCCGTCCCGGCATCACGCTGCCGGAGGGGAACCCGCCGTCGACCCTGCAGGTCGCCGACCTGCGCACGGGCAGCGGCGCCGTGCTGCGCCGGGGCGACACCGCGGTCGTGCAGTTCACCGCGGTCGTCTGGAAGCCGGGCGACGCGCAGAACGGGGCGCTGGCGGACTCCAGCTGGACCGACGGCGCGCCGCGCGTCCTGCAGCTGACCGAGGGGCAGAACGTCAAGGGCCTGATCACGGCCCTGATCGGCCAGCGGGTCGGCAGCCAGGTGCTGGCGGTCCTGCCGCCGTCGGAGGCCTACGGCCAGCAGTCGACCGGCCAGGTGCCGGCGGGGGCGTCCCTCGTGTACGTGGTCGACGTCCTGGGCAGGGC
>JAKONM010000307.1 GCA_022701925.1 Microbacteriaceae bacterium | reverse complement strand
GTTCTAGGCCACCTGCACCCAGGTGCAGCCCGGCACGGGGCAGGTCCACCGTGCGTCTGAGCCATCGGGCTCGGTGCCCTCGTCCACGAGCAGCACCAGGTGCTCCGGGCAGCGCGGTGTGCCGAGGTCGTCCAGCGGGTCGGTCACGATCACTCCAGCCTTGGGGCGCGGCGAACAGTGCGCGCGGGCGGCCAACGTCGCAGTGGAGGTCAGGCCTCCGCGTGGTCCTTCCGCAGGCGGGTGGCGACGTCCCAACCGCAGCGTCGGCAGATGTAGACCGGCGTGTCAGCGTGCAACTGGTGAACCTTCGCGCGGGGATAACTCTTGCCGCAGCAGGAGCAGTGCACTTGCATGCGCACAGTCTGTGCGACACCACGCCGAGGCGGTAGCGCAGCGCTCGGGTGTCGCACCCGGTGAGGACACTGGAACGCATGACTGACACCACTGCGACCGCCACTGAGTTCGGCCGAGCCCTGCTCAGCTCCGACGCCTTCACCGTGACCTGGAGCGGCGTGGACCCTGCGCCCCACGACACGCTGCTGCTGAGCCTCATCCTGAAGAAGCAGGACCGCAGCGGGGCGTGGCTCCAGTTCGGCATCAAGTGGGTGGACGGAGAGCTGGCGGCGGTGTTCGCCTTCGACCACGCGGCAGCGAAGCAGCGGAACGCCGAGGACCCCAACGCGGCGGTCTCTCTCAGGGATGGCCGCGCGGTCGCTACCTACCCGCGAGAGTGGCTGGGCGGCTTCCTGACGGAGCCCGAGGCTCACACCACGGCCATCGTCAACGTGGACGGCCAGGACGTGCGCGAGTGGCACGGGGACGTGGACCTGGCCGACGAGTGAGACCCCTGAGCCGACCAGGAGGGGTCCGCACCCTCGTGATGGTCGGCCCAGGGGCCAGGAGAAGCCGGTGAAGGAACGCGGCTCCACACCCGCGAGGACCCGCGCGGGTGGTCTGGGGGCTACGCCGTCAGCGAGACTTTGCGGAAGGCGGCCGGGGTGGAGACCACCGGCACGGCACGCAGCTCGGCGCGGATCAGCACCTGGTTGCGGCGGGCGAGGTCCTGGGCCTCCACGCGGGACGAGCCCGAGCCGGACGCCTCGTTGGCAGCGCCCTGCTCGAACGCCTCGATGCGGACCTGCTCACGGTCCATCACCGCGGCCTGGCCGAAGTCGCCCACGAGGGCCGAGCCGGACGGGATGCCGTTGGAGAGCACGACCGGGACGCTCCACACCGTGCGCGGTGCGCGCTCGGTCGGGACCTGCGGCAGCAGGAAGCGGCCCTGATCGTCCTTCAGCAGTTCCAGCGCCTGATAGTCGGCCGGGTTCAGCACCATGGCGCTCGGCGTGATGCCGGACTGGTCCAGGTCCCCGATGCTCGCCCGCAGCGTCGTGAGCGCGTCGGTGGTGAAGGTGGTACTGGGCACAGCCGTCGCGGGGGAGAGCAGGCCGGGCGCCGCGTTCCCCTCCTCGTCGGTGGTGCCGTTCAGGATCGCGGCGTCCAGCATCAGCGCGAGGCCGAAGGCGAGTTCGGCGCCGAGGAAGTCCGCCAGGTTGGCGTAGTCCGCGAGGTACTGGCGAGCCGTCACGAGGACGTGCGCGACCGTGGCGACGTGCCAGGTGCGGGGCCGCAGCTCGTAGTTGGACGACGGCTTGTAGCCGCCCACCGGGACGCTCGCGGCGTTGTTCTGCCGCAGGGTCTGCACCAGCACGGTGCCGCTGGGAGAGTCGGTGGGCGTGCGCTGCACGAGGTCAGAGACCGTGAGCGGTCCACGCGGCGAGGCGATGAGCGGACCACCGAAGCTGAAGGCGGTGGCGGTGCCCGAGGACGGCAGCACGCCCGCCTTGGTGCGGAGGTTCGCGGGGTTCCGCTCCAGCGCCTCGCTCATGGCCTTGGTGAACGCGGCGGCCTGCTGGGCACGCGGCTCCACGACGCCCTTGGCGTGCGAAGTCTGGAGCGGCTCGCTGGTCCACTGGCCGTCCCGGAAGGTGGACGTGGAGCCACCGGCGCTGCCCGTGAAGGCCTCCAGCGAGCGGGCAGCGTCCGCGCGCTTGAACGCCGACGCGAGTTCGCGGGTCAGGGTCACGTCGTCCTCCGTGAAGTCGGAGTCCGGCTTGGCGTGCAGCTCCTGCGCCTTCGCGCGGATGGCCGTGAGGCGGTCAGCGGGTGCCGTCGGCAGCGCGCTGATGAACGAGTGGGTCATGTTGGGGTCCTTGAAGCACTGGCCCAGCGGACTGGGCGAACGGGTGCGGACCCCGAGAGCACCCATCCTCCCATCGCCTCGGCCGTCGCACCAGGTGTCGCAGTTACTACAAAACCAGGGACAAAACTGGCGCTCGTGCGTGCCGAGTTGCCCGCGACGCGCTTTCGCCGGGGCGGGCGAGAATCGGAACGCCCTATCCCTTCCGCTCGGCCATCGACTTCGCCTCGTGGTGCTCGCGGCACAGCGGCTGACCGTTGCTCACGGGGTCGCGCGAGCCGCCCGCGGCCACGGGCACCACGTGGTCGGCGTCGGTCGCTGCCTCGCCGCACACCGCGCAGCGGTCGCCGTGCGCTCGGAACACCGCGGCGTGGAACCGTTGACGCTGGGCACCTGTCAGCTCGGCGGTGTTGCGGCTGCGATTCGCCCAGGCCTTCCGCTTGTGCTCATCGCACCGGCCACGCTGCGTGGCGATGCGCCCGCATCCGGGCTCGGTGCAGCGACTCGGCAGCGCAGTAGGCACGGTCTACTCGCCGTCGCCCAGCCGCCGCTCGGCCTCGTCCAGCACGCGCAGCCGCTCGTCCAGGAAGGCGTCGAACGGCTGCGCCGGGTCGGTGGCGTGAGCGTCCGGCACCATGCTCGCCACCGCTGCCAGCACGTTGCCCGCGAGCGTGGCCGGCGTCATGCCGAGCAGGTCCAGCACGCCCTGCTCGTCCTCGTGGTGAATAGCACGCACCAGCGCGAGGGCGATGCGGTGGGGCTCGGTCATGTCGGCGGGGGTGGTGGTGTCCTCGGTCAAGGGTCAGTCCTCCAGGGTCAGGTCGGGGGCGGGGGTGATGGACAGGAAGCGGGCGGCCTCGTGGTCGATGTCGCGCCGAGCGCACAGGCCACTAGCGCGCGCTCGCGGCGTCGTCAGTGCGTCGCTGCACACGCGGCAACGGACCGTTGGCGAGGTGAGCGAGGTGAGCGAGGTTCGCGGACGGCCAATCTCAGGACGAGGGGGTGGCACCAGCCGCCACAAGGTCCGGTGGTTCTTCCGGTCCTCGCTATCGGTGACCTCCCAACCCTGCTGGCGGAGGGCGGGAGCGTTGCGGCGCAGCTCACCCGTCACGGCCTTGGTGCTGGCGGGCCAGTTGCGGGGCAGCGGGGTGCTGGTCTCGCTGGCGATCCGGCTCAGCAGCAGCGCGGCGGTGCCGTCGAACGGCTCGTGCAGCGTGCTGACGAGGCGGGACACGAACGGCGAGGCGGTCAGGGTCTCGGCGGCCAGCTCGGCCGCGTGCTCGCGGTAGCGGCTGAGCGAGTCCGTGCCCAGCACGGCATCAACGGCCACGAGGATGCGCGCGAAGTCCGCCATCCTCATGCGCTCACCGAATGCAAAGAGGGGTTTCACCTCGCCACCCGCTCGTCCTGAGATTGCCCGCGCGCGAACCTCGCTCACCTCGCTCACCTCGCCAACGTGCTCGTGGACGGCTGCCACGAGGTCGAACAGGGCGCCGAGCAGGCGGGGCAGCGCCTGCTGCCACTGCTCGTCCAGGTCGCGCTCGGAGCGGCGGGTGTCACCGATTCGTGGCGGGCGGATGGTGACGAGGCGTTCCGCAAGGTCGCCGCGGATGCCTGCGAGGTCGATGCCGTTGAGGATGACCTGGCGGCGGAAGGCGAACACGGCCAGCCCGCCGTCGGTGTAGAGCCGTCGCCGCACGTCCCCGTCGCCCGTGGAGGCTCGGCACAGCGAGTCGCTGAGCCATTCGGGCAGCGTGCTCTGGTTGTCGATGGCGACCACCCACGAGCCCGCTGCTGCGGTCACCCACGCGTCCGCATCGCGCGGCGGCTTCCGCATCGGCACAGGCGAGGGGTCGGTGAGTTCCACCAGGCGCCTCGTCACGGTGGACTTCCCGCTGCCCTGCTCGCCCTCCAGGTCCAGCACCGGGTGCGGGATAGCGGGGAAGTAGGCCGCCGCGAGCACCCCGAGCAGCAGTGCGCGGTCAGTCAAGGCGACGTTGACGTGCTCCCACAGGTCCGCCAGGTCGCCGCCGCGCTCGGGCAGCGGCATCGCACCGGACAGCTCGGTGCGCGTGAACAGGACCGGGGCGGTGGTCAGCACCTCCCACGAGCCGCCCGTGATGCGCACGACGTGGCCGGCCGCGTCTCCAAGGTCCACCCACAGAGCGCCCCCGTGCTCGGCCACGCGCAGGTGCAGCGGCACGGGCTCGCTCTCCATCGCCTCGCCCTCCAGGGCCACGAGCGCGTCCGCGAGCGCCTGCTGCGGCGCGACCTTGCCGTGCTCGCGGCGATAGGCGGTCGCCAGCGCCTGACGTAGCCCGAGCCTGCCGCCGCGCAGGCGGTGAGCGAGATGCGGGACGCCGCCGTGCAGCGGCACCGCGAACACGTCGTGCTCGGTGTCCTGGTGCAGCTCCCAGTCGCGCAGCGCCAGGTCCGCGATGGTCGTGGCGGCACTCCGCTGCGATTCGTCGGGGCGCGGCTGCTCGGCAAGCGGGGGAGTGGTGGCGGGGCCCGCGAGGGTCGTGGGCTCGCTGTCCCAGTCGGACACCTCGGTGACCTGGCGTAGCGCGCTGTCCCACACGCGCTGGTGGTCGGCCTCGGTGAAGCCCGCGTCCCTCGGGGCGTGCAGCGTGAGAAGCGCGCGCGCTCGGAGCAGCTCGGCCTCCACGCCGTCGGGCGAGGGCACGCGGGCGACACGCACGAGCGTGCAGGCCGCCGCGAACGTGCCCGAGTCCCAGGCGGTCCCTCGGTAGTCGCGCGCATCCGGCGTCGCGGCGTCGCGCATCGCGTTCAGCTCGCGGGCCACCTCGGTCTGCCTGCGCGAGCGGTGGCGGGTCGCCTGCTCGCGCTCGCGGTCGCTGAGGTCCGACCAGGCGCGCGCCGCGGGGGCCGGGACGCTCGCTTTCGGAGTGCGGGCGGAAGCGCTGAGCAGCCACGGGGGTGCCTCGGGCAGGTCCGCCACCGCCACGAGCGCCCCCAGGGCCGAGTAGGGGCCAGCGGCCAGCGTGGTCGGCGGCGCGGCGACGTAGCCGCCGTCCCCGCGTAGGTCGATGCCTGCCGCGACCTTGCTTGCCGAGTTCCGCGTGATGACCCCGCCCGGAACCTTCAAATAGTGGTGGACGCCCCCGGACGGGGTGCGCACCCGGTAGCCCTTGGGCAGTCGGCCGTGCTCGGCCTCCAGGCGCTCCAGCGACTCCAGCCCGCCGTCCTTGGGGTCCACGTCCAGCACCAGCAGCCCCTGGCCGGTGGCGATAGCGAGTCCTGCCTGTGCGTACTGCTCCCCGAACCACGTGGCGACCTGCTCGGCATCGGTCGTGGCGCGGTGCTGCCACTCGGTCAGCGCGGGCAGCTTGGCGGAGGGGCGCAGCGGGTGCACCCGGAAGCCGAGCTGCGCGGCCTCCAGCGCAGCGGTGAGCACGCCCTGGCCCTCGCTACTCGTCGTCCGTACCCTGGTGGGGTCGGTGGCCTTCGGCCTCCTGGGGTCGGGCGTTGGCGCGCTCGGCCCCTTCCTCGTTCCGGTGGCGTCGGTGGGCATCGGTCTCTCCTTCTAGGTAGGCCGCCTCCAGGGCGGCGTGGTCCGCCTCCTCGGCGGCGTTGAGCAGGTGCACCTGGCGTGCGAGGCGCTGCGGGTCGTCCTCGCCCACGAGTCGGATGGCGCGCACCAGCACGTGCGCGGGCGCGCCGTGGACGACGGCGAGCGCTCGGGCGCGGGCCTCGGTCTCGCGGTCCTCGCGCTCGGCACGGCGTTGCTCGGCAGCAGCGGCGGTAGCGGCTGCCGTGCCTGCCGTGCGTTCCTCGGGCGTGAGGGCAGACCAGAGCGCGTAGGCCGCGCGGCGGGCGCGGCGGGCGCGGTCGTCGCTCATCGCAGCGCGAGGGCGGCCAGGAGGCCGTCGGTGTAGGCCAGCGAGGTGGCGAGTGGGACGAGTTCAGGTGCCACGGTGGGCTCCTGCGGGCGGTGTGTTGCGGGCACGTTCGGCAGCCTTCGGACGAGTGCTGCGGACCCCGCGACGAGCCTGCGGCACGGACGAGACCGTGCGCAAGAGTGGCGCCTACGCGAGTTTCTGGGCGTCGCTGTGCTCACCACGTGCCGGCCTCCCACGCCTCGGCGCCGAGGCGTTCTGCCTCCGCGAGCGCTTGCGCGGCCTTCGTCAAGGCGTCCTTGACGTCGCGGTAGTCGCGCCGGGCGACGAGGCGGAAGCAGCGAGCCGCGAAGGCCGCCTGCGTTGCCGCTTGCTCCAGCAGCTCCTCGGCGTTCACGCGCGGCGACGGCGAACGACCTGGAGGGGTCGGCCCGCGGCCTCCAGGTCCTCCTCAGCGATGCGGACGGCTCGGCGGCCGAGGCGCCGGGCGGGGATGACGCCTTCAGTGATCCATCGCCGCACGGTGCGGGTGGAGACCTGGAGGCGTTCGGCTGCCTGGTCGATGGTGAGCAGGGGAGAGGGCATGGAGGGGCACCACCTGGGGAATCAGGGATGCCGCGCTGCCTGCGTGGCGGGGGTTCGGCGGGGTCTCCCGCTCGGGCCAGTTGTGACGCTAGGGGACTTGGGGGGACGGGAGGCGAAGCGTGCGCGCGTGTCGGTCAGCGAGCACAAGGCGCAGCGCGCCGAGGTCGGGCAGGACGAACGTGCGGCGGCATGGGCCGCAGGCGAGGGTCGCGGCCTCGCCCTCGCGCAGCACCTCCGTGCCTTGCAGCACGGGCTGCCCGACGGCTTGCACCCGCCCGTGGCGGTATCCGAGGACCGCGCCAGCAAGCGCGATGCGCAGCGCTCGCTGGCCGTCTACGGGCAGCGCTTCGGTGGCGAGCGCGTGGCCCTTCGGGCAGCGCAGCAGCACGCGCATCAGCGGGGCGCCATCAGCGCGGTCAGCTCGGCGTCGCGGCCGGTCGTGTGCTGGTAGCGCATCGCCGCCACGTGGGTGGAGTGCCCGAGGCGTTCCTGAATCTCGCGGGTGGTGGCGCCGGTCTGCGCGTACCGAGTGCCCGCGAAGTGTCGAAGGCCGTGCCATGGCAGGTCGGGGCGGCCTGCGGCCTTCCGTGCTGGGTAGAACACCTTGTAGAGCGTCGCGGGGGCCAGGTGCCCGCCGCCGTGCGCGGCGGGCAGCAGCAGGGCGTCCGAGCCTCGGGCGACATGCCGCGCCAGGTGCTCCTGCATGGGTTCGGTGAGGTGCGGTGGCAGGGTGACGCGGCGCACGCCCGCCTCGCTCTTGGGCGGCCCCACCACGAACTCGCTGCCCACCCGCGTCACCGCTCGCGCGACGCGCAGCACGTAGACCGTGCGGCCGTCGGACAGCGCAGCCGTGCTGACGTCGCTGCGGCGCAGCTCGGTCAGCTCTCCGAAACGCAGCCCGCCCCACGCGGCGACCAGCGCCGGGGCCTGGTAGCGACTCGGCAGCGCGGCCACGATGGCGTCCAGCTCGGCCTCGGTCGGCGGGGTGACCTTCCGCCCGCTGCTCGCTCGGTTCGCGCCCCGAATCAGCACCGGGTTGCTCGGTACCAGCCCGTCCAGGACGGCCGTGGAGTAGACCGACCGTAGGAAGCCGTAGGCGCGCGCCGCCGTAGTCAGCCGCCCGGCGCCGACGATGGCGTGCTGCCAGGTGCGCACCTGCGCGGTGGTCAGCGCGGGCAGTGGGACGTCCACGAGGTCGGCCAGCGTGGTGGCCAGCAGGCGCCGGTACTCGGCCTCGGTGCGAGCCCGCAGCGGGGCGCCGTTGGCCGACGTGCGCTCGCTGACCCACCGCTGCGCGTACTCGCCCAGCGTGAGACCGGCAGCGGCCTGCTGGGTGTCCTCCGCTAGGCGCTGGGCCCAGGTGCCCGAGTCGATGGCGACGCGCTGCTGAGCCAGCCACGCTCGCGCGTCGGTCATGGTGTCGAAGGTCATGGGTGCGTTGTGGCGCTGCCCGTCCGGGGCCACGTAGGACGCCTGGTAGCGCCCGGACTCGCGCCTGCGAACGGCGCCGAACGCCTCGCGGCGCTTGCGGGCCTTGGGGCGTGGCATGGTGCCTCCTGGCGACACTGTTGCCCGAGGTCGGGCAATACCGGGCAATATCTCGTGTCAGATAGTGCCCTCTTGTGTCCGCTCCTGTCCACCTTCGGGGGGTGTCGCAACTGCGACACCATCAGGGGTTTCACGCTGAACTAAGGGGCCACGGCGCCGGCGCCTTTGCCTGGTTCGAACCCAGTATCGCCCACCGCCGAGCAGAGCCCCCCGCCGAGAGGCGGGGGGCTCTCGTCGTCTGCGGCATCGTCGCGGAGCGACCCGGCCTCGCCTCTGCCGGGCGGTCCGGGTAGCGTCGTGGGCGTGCCCCGTCGGGGAATCGGTGCACGTCGTCCGACCCGGGGGTCCTTCGCATGCCGAGCACGCCGATCGCCGTCGCCGGCGCCGACCTGGACCTGGTGCAGCTGGCGCTGCTGCCGGGCGGCCCGCGGCTCGACGCGCCGGGTGCGCCGCAGGAGTTGACCGACCCCGAGGGCACGCCGGTGGCCCGTCTGCTGGCGGACGGATCGGTGGAGGGGCTGCGGCCGCTCGCGCCGAGGCCCGAGCTGCAGGTGCCCGGGGTGCTGCCGCTGGACGACGCCGGCCTGCGCGCTGCAGCGGCCGCCGTGGTGTTCGACGCGCTGCCCACCCGGACGCAGGTCGCCGCGGTCGGGGGGATCGTCCCCGAGGGGCCGATCGCGTGGCTCGCCCTGGCGGGCCGGGGCCGCCGCAGCACCCCGCCCGGGGCCCTGCTGCGCGCGGTGGCCGCTGCGGCCGCCGCCTGGTCGGTCCGCACCGGCCGGCCCGCCCCCGTGGCCGCGGTGCCGTGGAGCCTGGACGCGCGCCCGCAGGTGCTGGCCGCCGACGGCCTGCGCGACGCCGACGGCCTGGCGGAGGCCCTCAGCACGGCGCTGGGCCTCGACGAGGTCGTCGTGCTGGGGGAGGGCGAGGAGCACCTGGCCCTGGCCCGGCTGGAGGGCGACGCGGCGGGCGCCGCGCGGGCGCTCTTCCCGGCCGAGGTCCTCCCGCTCCACCGCGACGAGCGGCGGGAGGGGCGGGTGGTGCTGTTCACCGGGCTCTCCGGCAGCGGCAAGTCGACGATCGCGAAGGCCCTCGCCGCCCGCCTGGACGACCGGCCCGTGACCCTGCTGGACGGCGACGAGGTGCGGCGGCTGCTCTCCAGCGGCCTGGGCTTCGACGCCGAGGGCCGGGCGGTGAACGTGCGCCGCATCGGCTGGGTCGCCGCCGAGGTCGCGAAGGCGGGCGGCACCGCGATCGCCGCGCCGATCGCCCCCTTCGCCGCGGGACGCGCGGAGGTGCGGGCGTTCGCGGAGGCCGCGGGCGTGCCGTTCCTGCTGGTGCACGTCTCGACGCCGCTCGCGGTCTGCGAGGCGCGCGACCGCAAGGGCCTCTACGCCGCCGCCCGCGCCGGCGAGGTCGCGGAGTTCACCGGGATCTCCTCCCCGTACGAGGAGCCCGCCGACGCCGACCTGCGGATCGACGCGGGCGAGGTGGCGGTGGAGGACGCCGTCGAGCTGGTGCTCGACGCGCTGGACGGGGTGCGGTGAGCAGCGGGGACGACCGCCTCGCCGCCGACCTGGCCGAGCGGGCCGTGGTGGCGCTGGTCGCGCTGCGCCGAGCCTCCCCGCTGACCGGGTCCGCGCTGAAGGACGCCGGGGACCGGCACGCCCAGGAGCTGCTGTCGGGCGCCCTGGCGGTCGCCCGCCCCGACGACCGGATCCTGTCGGAGGAGGCCGCCGACGACGCCGCGCGCCTGGCCGCGGACCGCGTCTGGATCGTCGACCCGCTGGACGGCACGCGCGAGTTCTCCGAGCACCGCGACGACTGGGCGGTGCACGTGGCCCTGTGGACCCGCGCCGGCGGCCTCGTCGCGGGTGCCGTCGCCTCGCCGGGGACCGTCCGCCGCACCGGGGAGCCCTCGGCCGCGGTCGCCGACCCCGCCGGGGTGCTGTCGGGCGAGCGCCCGCTGCGCCTCGCGGTCAGCCGCAGCCGCCCGCCGCGGCTCGTGGCCGCGCTGGTCGCGGCCCTGGGCGCGGAGACCGTGCCGATGGGCTCGGCCGGTGTGAAGACCATGGCGGTCGTCGCCGGCGGGGTCGACGCCTACGTGCACGGCGGCGGCCAGTACGAGTGGGACTCCGCCGCGCCCGTCGCCGTCGCCCGCGCCGCCGGGCTGCACACCAGCCGCCTGGACGGCTCGCCCCTGCAGTACAACCGGCGGGACCCCTGGCTGCCCGACCTGGTGGTCTGCCCGCCCGCCCTGGCGCCGCGCCTGCTGGCCGCCGTCGCCGACGTCCCACCCGAGGAGCGCCCATGACGGCCCCGTCGCCGCAGTCCTACGCCCTGACGAACCTGCGCGCCCTGGAGGCGGAGAGCATCGCGATCATCCGGGAGGTCGCCGCCGAGATGCAGCGGCCCTGCCTGCTGTTCTCGGGCGGCAAGGACTCCGTGGTCCTGTCACACCTGACGCGCAAGGCGTTCGCACCGGCGCGCGTGCCCTTCCCGATCATGCACGTGGACACGGGTCTGAACTTCCCCGAGGTGATCGCCTTCCGCGACCGCTGGGTGGAGGAGCAGCAGCTGCGCCTCGTCGTCGCCTCCGTGCCGGACGCCATCGACCGCGGGCTGGTGCAGCAGGAGCCGAACGGCTCCCGCAACCGGATCCAGACGCCGGTGCTGCTGGCCGCCGCCGAGCAGCACGGCTTCGACGCGCTGTTCGGCGGGGCGCGGCGGGACGAGGAGAAGGCGCGGGCGAAGGAGCGGGTGTTCTCGTTCCGCGACGACTTCGGCCAGTGGGACCCGAAGGACCAGCGCCCCGAGCTGTGGTCGCTGTACAACGGCCGCGTCCACGCCGGCGAGTCGATCCGGGTCTTCCCGCTGTCGAACTGGACCGAGCTGGACATCTGGAGCTACGTCGAGGCGGAGGGGATC
>JAKONM010000291.1 GCA_022701925.1 Microbacteriaceae bacterium | reverse complement strand
GACGCTGACCGCGATGAACATCACCTGACGGCCCGCCTGGCCCAGCAGGTTGACCGGGTTCGGGGTGCCGAAGACGGCGCCCAGGAAGACGGTGAAGAGCAGCGCGTTGCCGGCGATGCCGACCGGCCAGGCCCACACGCGCCGGCGCATGCCGCCGATGGCACTCGCCAGCCCGAAGGCGTTGCCGATCACCTCGCGCCACAGCACCGTCTGGTCGCCGATGCGCAGCTGCGCGTCGAACAGCCACTCCAGCACGTTCATCCGCGCCCCTCCTCCGGTGCGCGCCGATGCGGCGCCCCGTCGTGCAGCGCGCGAGGGCCCGCAGGAATTCCTGCGGGCCCTCGCCAGTGCGTGGCTTCCGGGGGCTCAGCCCTGGAAGCGCGGGAAGGCGGAGCGGCCCGCGTAGACCGCGGCCTCGCCCAGCTCCTCCTCGATGCGCAGCAGCTGGTTGTACTTCGCGACGCGCTCGCTGCGGGCGGGCGCGCCGGTCTTGATCTGCCCGCCGTCGACGGCGACGGCCAGATCGGCGATCGTCGTGTCCTCGGTCTCGCCCGAGCGGTGGGAGAGGATCGCGGTGTAGCCGCTGCGCTGGGCGAGCGACACGGCGTCCAGCGTCTCGGTCAGCGTGCCGATCTGGTTCACCTTCACCAGGATCGAGTTCGCGGCGTCGAGCTGCAGGCCCTTCGCCAGCCGCTCCGGGTTGGTGACGAACAGGTCGTCGCCGACGATCTGCACCTTGCCGCCGATCTCGGAGGTCAGGGTGGCCCAGCCCTCCCAGTCGTCATCGGCCAGCGGGTCCTCGATCGAGACCAGCGGGTAGTTCGCGACGAGCTCGGCGTAGTAGGCGCTCATGTCCGCGGCCGACTTCTGCTGCCCCTCGAACGTGTACGAGCCGCCCTCGAAGAACTCGGTGGAGGCGACGTCGAGCGCGAGCGCGATGTCCTTGCCCGGCGTGAAGCCGGCCTTGCCGATCGCCTCGACCAGCAGGTCCAGCGCGGCGCGGTTGCTGTCGAGGTTCGGTGCGAAGCCGCCCTCGTCGCCGAGGCCCGTCGAGAGGCCCTTGCCCGAGAGCAGCGACTTCAGCGAGTGGTAGGTCTCCGCACCCCAGCGCAGCGCCTCCCGGAAGCTGTCCGCGCCGATCGGCAGGATCATGAACTCCTGGATGTCGACGTTCGAGTCCGCGTGCGAGCCGCCGTTGATCACGTTCATCAGGGGCACGGGCAGCGTGTGCGCGTTCGGGCCGCCGACGTAGCGGAACAGGGGCAGCTCGGCCGACAGCGCGGCGGCCTTCGCGACCGCCAGGCTGACGCCGAGGATCGCGTTCGCGCCCAGGTTCTCCTTGTTCGCGGAGCCGTCCGCCGTGATCAGCGTCGCGTCGACGATGCGCTGGTCGGCGGCGTCGATGCCCTCGACGGCCGGGCCGAGCTCGTCGATGACGGCCGCGACGGCCTTCTCGACGCCCTTGCCCAGGTAGCGGCCCTTGTCGCCGTCGCGCAGCTCGTAGGCCTCGAACGCGCCGGTGGAGGCGCCGGAGGGCACGGCCGCGCGCGCGACCACGCCGTCCTCCAGCAGGACCTCGACCTCGACGGTCGGGTTGCCGCGCGAGTCGAGGATCTCGCGGGCGTCGATGGTGTCGATGGCTGCCATGCAGGTGGTCCCTTCGAGCGTGTCGCCCGACGCCGCCGCCGGGCCGCAGGCAAGCCTAGTGAGGGGCGCGCGGCACCCGCTGACCGCTGCCGGCGGGCGACGGTCCCCGCACCGCCCGCGCCGCTCGCCCTTCTCCACGGGCCCGATGCGTGCTGGACTGCTGCCGGAGGCGGCGGTGGAGCACCCGATCATGTTCGAGCAGGAGGACCCCGTGCTGCAGCGCCTGCGCCCGCTGGCGCTCGCGCTGCCGGAGGCCGAGGAACGCGTGAGCCACGGGCGGCCCTGGTTCGCGGTGCCCGGACGACCGGCCTTCGCGGTCTACGGCGGCGGCACGCGCGACCCGGGCAAGGTCATGCACCCGCGGTCGGTGCTCGTGCACGTCGACGACGACGAGCGGCCCGCCCGCCTGCAGGACCCGCGCTTCTTCCTCCCCGCCTACCTCGGGCCGCGCGGCTGGCTGGGCATGGACCTCGACCTCGAGCGCACCGACTGGACCGAGGTCGCCGAGCTGCTCGACGCCTCCTGGCGCCGCCACGCCCCCGCCCGCCTGCTGCGCTGATCGCATCCTCCACGGATCAGGCGCTCCTGCGCGCCAGCGCCCGGAACTCCTGATCCGCGAAGGGCGCCCGCGGGCTAGCGCGCCAGCGGACGGGCGGGGCCCGCGCCGTCGGCGGTCACCTGCGCGACGCGGGTGAAGCCCTCCTCCGCCAGCGCGGCCAGCTGCGCCTTGCGGTTCTTGCGCGCGCGCTCCAGGCGCACCCGGCCGCCCTCCTGCTGCACCTCCCGCTTGGCCCGCAGCAGCACGGGCAGCGGCACGTCCGCGTCGTGCAGCAGCGCGGTGGCCGGCGCGTCCTCCTCCGTCTGCGGCAGCAGGTCGAGGATGCGCTCGAAGCCGATGGAGAAGCCGACCGCCGGCACGGGCCGCCCCAGGAAGCGGCCGATCATGCCGTCGTAGCGCCCGCCGCCGCCCAGCGACGAGGAGGAGGACGGGTGCGCGATCTCGAAGATCGTGCCCGTGTAGTAGCCCATGCCCCGCACCAGCGTCGGGTCGAAGACCAGCGGCAGGTCGGGCAGCGCGTCGCGCAGCGCCAGCAGGTCGCCGTAGGCGTCCGCGTCCAGCCAGGCGGGCGGGTCGACCAGCAGGTCCCATCCCGCGGCGGCCAGCTGCGCGAACGCCGCGTCGAGCCCCGCCGTCGGCACGCCCTGCTCGGCCAGCTCGCCGATCACGCCGGCGACCCCGATCTTGTCGAGCTTGTCGATCGTGATCAGCGCCTGCTGCCCGCGGTCGCCCGCCACGCCCCAGGTCTGCAGCAGCCGGGTCAGGATGCGGCGGTCGTTGATGCGCACCGAGGCGCCCTCGACGCCCAGTGCGGCGAGCGCCGCCCAGGTCGCCCCGATCAGCTCGAGCTCGGCCAGCGGCCCCGCCTCGCCCAGCACGTCGATGTCGCACTGCACGAACTGCCGGTACCGGCCCTTCTGCGGCCGCTCGGCGCGCCAGACCGGCCCGATCTGCACGGACCGGAACACCGCCGGCAGGGCGGCCTGGTTGGTGGCGTAGAAGCGGGCGAGCGGCACGGTGAGGTCGTAGCGCAGCCCGAGGTCGGCGACGGCGGCCACGTCCGCGGCGCCGGCCAGCTGCTCCGGCCCGATGCCCCGCCTCAGCACGCTGAACGACAGCTTCTCGTTGTCGCCGCCGAGGCCGGCGTGCAGCCGGTCGTACTCCTCCAGCGCGGGCGCCTCGATCTCGTCGAAGCCGTGGGCGCGGTAGACGCCGCGGATCACGGCGAGCGCGCGCTCGCGCTTCGCCTTCTCGGCGGGGAGGAGGTCGCGCATGCCGCGGGGCGGGTTGACGGTGGCTGCCACGCCCCCATCCTCCCAGCGCGCCGCTCCCCTCCCCCTCGATCGGCGTGCTGAGCCGCGTCAGTGGAAGGAAGGCAGGTACGACAGGCCCACCAGCAGCCCCTCCGGGCTCTGCAGGCGCGCGGTCCACTGGCCCCACGGCTCCTGCCGCGCGGCGACCAGCAGCTCGTGGCCCTGCTCGCGCAGCTCGGCCTCGCCCGCGGCGACCGCTTCGGGCGAGGCCACCTCGAACTCGACCCATGCCTGCGGCACCGGGCGGCCCGCGGGCCACTCCGGCCCGCCGAACGTCGCCTCCGCGGCCTGGCGCAGCGGCCACAGCCCGAACGCCTTCGCCCCCTGCAGACCGCGGGCGTGGTGGTAGTCGGGTGCGAGCTCGTCGAAGGACAGCCCGAACGAGTCGCGCCAGAACGCCAGGCCCTCCGCGGGCTCGCGCGTGATCGGGCCGAAGCCCGCGATGAACAGGATCTCCATGTCGGGACGATAGTTCCGACCCCTGTCGGGTGGACGGCCTGCGACGCCCGGGGATCCATCGGCGGAACGACCGGTCCTCCCTCCGCGGAGGGATGCCGCGACGGCCGGCCCGCCCCTACCGTGTGCCGCATGGACGACTCCGACGGCATCGTCGTGACCGGGGTGCGGCGGTCCTTCGGCCGCACGCACGCGGTCGCGGACGCCGCATTCACCGCCCGCCCCGGCCGCGTGACCGCCCTGATCGGGCCGAACGGCGCAGGCAAGACGACGCTGATGCTGATGCTCGCGACGCTGCTGGCGCCCGATGCGGGCACCATCCGCATCGCCGGCGCGGACCCGGTCGCCGATCCCGGCGCCGTGCGGGCCCGCATGGGCTGGATGCCCGACGTGCTGGGATCGTGGTCGTCGCTGACCAGCCGGACGACCCTCGAGCTGACGGGCCGCCTGCACCGCATGTCGAAGCCGGCGGCCGCCGGTCGCGCGGGCGAGCTGATCGACCTGGTCGGCCTCGGGGACCTGGCCGACCGGCCCACCCGCGTGCTGTCCCGCGGGCAGAAGCAGCGGCTGAGCCTGGCCCGCGCCCTGGTGCACGACCCCTCCGTGCTGCTGCTGGACGAGCCCGCCAGCGGCCTGGACCCGGAGGCGCGCGTCGAGCTGCGCGTGCTGGTGCGCCGGCTGGCCGCGGAGGGCCGCACGCTGCTCGTCTCCAGCCACGTGCTGGCCGAGCTGGAGGAGATGGCCGACGACGCCGTCTACATGCAGGCCGGCTCCACCGTCGCCGCGGACCGGCTGGCGGAGGTGCGCGGCCGCACCCGGACGTGGCGGGTGCGGGCCGTCGACGACCGCGCCCTGGACGCGGCGCTGGCCGGGTCGGGCGCGACGGCGGACCACCAGGGGCGCCTGGTGCCCGTGGTCGACGAGGAGGCCGCCGCCGACCTGCTGGCCCGCCTGGTCGCCGCGGGCGTCCGGGTCACGGCCTTCGCGCCCGCCGCCGGCGAGTTCGAGCGCACCTTCCTGACCCTGGCTGAGGAGGCCTCCCGATGACCGGCACCGTGCTGCAGGACCCCGCGCCGAACGGCTCCGCGCGACCGGAGCGGGGGCCGGGCGGGCCGTCCGTGAAGGACTCGGTGCTGATGGTCGGCACGGTCGTCGACCTCGAGCTGCGGCAGCGCGTGCGCAGCGTCGCCTGGTACGTGCTGCTCGGCGTCGCCGCGCTGGTGCTGGCCGCGGTCACGCTGCTGCTGCTCGCCACCGCGGGCGCCTTCGGCGGCGAGGGCGGCGACCAGGTCGTCTCCGTGGTCGTCTACCTGGTGCTGCTGCTCGGCACGCTGGTCACCCCGGCGCTGTCGGGCGCCGCCGTCAACGGCGACCGCGACGCGGGCACCCTCGCGACCACCCAGATCACGCTGGTGGGCACGTGGCAGCTGCTGCTCGGCAAGTTCCTGGCCGCCTGGACCGCCGCGCTCGCGTTCCTCGCCGTCGCGTCCCCCTTCCTGCTGATCGCGCTGGTCGCGGGCGGCGTGGACCTCGGCGTCGTGCTGACCGCGCTGGCGGTGACCGTGCTCGAGCTCGGCGTGATCGCCGCCGTCGGCGTCGGCCTGTCCGCGGTGATCCCGCGGCCGATCTTCTCGGTGGTCACGACCTACCTGGTCGTCGCGGCGCTGTCGGTCGGCACGCTGATCGCCTTCGGCCTGGCCGGGCTCGCCTTCCCCCGCACGGTGACGAGCACCTACACCCCCTACTCCCAGTCGTCCTACGACGACCAGGGGAACGTCGTGAACCCGGTCTGCGACGCCCCGCAGGTCAGCACGAGCCAGTCGCCCACCTACGACCGCGTCTGGTGGATGCTCGCGGCGAACCCGTACGTGGTGCTGGCGGACGCGACGCCCTCGCGGTGGAGCCCGGAGGGCTACCCGGACGACTCCTTCACCTCGGTGAAGGCGGGCGTGAGGTCGCTGCAGATCGTGCAGCCCACGGAGCAGGTGACGGACGAGTGCAACCCGTCGAACGACCGGCCGGCCGCGCAGCCGAGCCAGCGCCAGATCGTCGAGCAGACGGTGCCGACCTGGTTCGTCGGGCTGGCGATCCACCTGGTGCTCGGCGCGCTGTGCCTGCTGGCCGGCGCGCGAGCGCTGCGCACGCCGGCCCGCCGCCTGGCGAAGGGCAGCCGCATCGCCTGAGCGGTGCGGTCCTCGAGACGACGCCCAGCGGCGAGGACGACGCGGCGAGGCGTCGCCTCTGCCGCTCAGCGTCGTCGACGGCCGTTCGACCTCCGACAGCCGGGCGAAGGGCAGAGGTCGACGGGGCCCTCCTCCCGGCTCCCCGGCGGGCTCAGCCGGCCTCGGCCGTGCGGATCGTCGACTCCAGGCGGCGCAGCGCGGCGCGCAGGGCGCGCTCGGCGTCGAGACCGGCGGCGGAGGCCGCGACCACCGCGTCCAGCAGCGCGTCGCCCAGGGCCTCCTCGTCGGCCGGAGCGGCGGAGGCGGGCCGCAGCTCGACGCCGGCGCGGGCGGCGCGGCCGACCAGCTTCTCGGCCAGCAGCAGCGACGGCATCTGCATCGGCACGCCGTCGAGCACGCTGGTGCGGTCGGCCTTCTCGCGGCGCTTCTGCGCCTCCCAGACCTCCACGACCGCGTCGGCGTCGACCGCCTGCACGTCGCCGAACACGTGGGGGTGGCGGCCGACCATCTTCGCGTCGTGTCGCGCGCCACGTCCTGCACGTCGAAGCCCTCGCCCGGCGTGGCGGCGGCGAGGTCGGCGTGGAAGAGCACCTGGTAGAGCACGTCGCCCAGCTCCTCCCGCATCGCGACGGCGTCGCCGGTCTCGATGGCCTCGACCAGCTCGGCCGTCTCCTCGATCAGGTACCGCACCAGCGACTCGTGGGTCTGCTCCGCGTCCCACGCGCAGCCGCCCGGGCCGCGCAGCCGCGCCATCACCGCGACGAGCCGGTCGAGGTCGGTGCCCGGGTCGGTCACGCGGACGCCCCCTCCAGGCCCTCGACCCGCCGCGCGACGACCGAGCCGTCCGGCCGCACCTGCGGCATCAGCACCGCGATCACCAGCGCCAGCACGCCGGCCAGCACGGTGCCCAGGAACACCGCCTGGGTCGCGACGGCGGTGGCCTCCCCGACCGGCCGCCCGGCCTGCGCCGCGAGCACCCCGTTCGACACGGCGCCGAAGACCGCGACGCCGACGGCCGAGCCGATCGAGCGGGCGAACACGTTGGTGCCGGTGACGACGCCGCGGTCGCCGTGCCCGATGGACGACTGCGCGGCGATCAGGGTGGGCGTCGCGACCAGGCCCAGGCCCAGTCCGGTGATCAGGCAGGCGACCGCGACCAGCAGCACCGAAGCGAGCGGTGCGGTGACCGTCAGCAGCACCGCGCCGAGCACGGCGAGCGCGCAGCCGACCAGCGCCGTGGGGCGGAAGCCGACCCGCAGGTACAGGCGGCCGGCGTTGGACGCGGCGACCGGCCAGCCCAGCGTGATGGCGGCGACCGCCAGCCCGGCCAGCAGCGGCGGGGCGCCCGCGGAGCGCTCCAGGTAGTTCGGGACGAACGAGGTCAGGCCGGTGATCACGACGCCGACCCCGGCGCTGATCAGGGTCGTCGTCAGCAGCAGCCGACGGCTCAGCACCCAGAGCGGCAGCACCGGCTCCGGCGCCCGCCGCTCGACCAGCACGAAGACGACCAGCGACACCGCGGCGACCCCGAACGCGACGGCGCTCTGCCACGACGCCCACGGCCAGGCGGTGCCGCCCTCCAGCAGCCCGAGCAGCAGCGCGGTGAGCCCGACGGTCAGCACCGCGGCACCCGCGAAGTCGATGCGGTGCCGCGTGCGCTCCGCGTGCTCGTGGTAGCCGCGCTGCACCAGCACGGCGGCGACGACCGCGATGGGGATGTTCACGAAGAAGATCCAGCGCCACGACACGAACTGGGAGAAGACGCCGCCCAGCGTCGGGCCGAGCACGGACGAGATCGCCCAGACGCTGGCCAGGTAGCCCTGCGCCTTCGCCCGCTCGGCGATCGTGTAGATGTCGCCCGCGACCGTGATGGAGATCGGCATGATCGCGCCGCCGCCCAGGCCCTGCACCGCGCGGAACACGATCAGCGCCGTCATCGACGGCGCGGCGCCGCACAGGATCGAGCCGAGCAGGAACAGGCCGATGCCCGCCAGCAGCATCGGCTTGCGGCCGACGACGTCCGCCAGCTTCGACCAGATCGGCACGCTGACGGCGGTGGCCAGCAAGTAGACCGAGAACAGCCACGGGAAGCTGGCGAAGTCGCCCAGGTCCTCGGTGACGGAGGTGACCGCGGTCGCCAGGATCGTCGCGTCGATGGCGATCAGCCCGGTGGCGAGCATCAGCGCCAGCAGGATCGGTCCGCGCTCGGACCGCAGGCCCACGTCGCGGCGGGTGATGGGCGCGCTGGTCACCGCTGCCCGAACCCCCGCCTGCGGGCGCGCATTCCCCGCTCCGGCGCGTCGCCCGGCCGCACGGGTGACGCCGCCCGGCTGCACGGATGAAGGAGGTCGTCGCTCCGAGCGCTCCCGGGCAGCGAACCCCGGGCCGGAGAGGACCGGAGCTCCTTCATCCGTTCCGCGGACGCGGCGGCTCAGGCCTCGCGGACGGGGGCGGCGAGCAGCGCGACGCGGTAGGCGCCGCCCTTGGTCTCCTGCTCGTCCAGCTTCTCGAAGCCCATGCGCGCGTGGAACGCCAGGGACTCCGGGTTCGCCGGCCGCACGTTCACCTCGCAGTCCACCTCGCCGAAGCCGTGCTCGCGCGCCCGCTCGAACACGGCCTCGTACAGCGCTCGGCCGATGCCGGTGCCGCGGGCCCCCGGCGCCACGACGACGCGGTCGACGTAGACGAACGAGTCGCCGCGCCCGCTGAACCAGCGGTAGTTCTCGCTGTCGTAGTCGGTGCCCGGGTCCATCGCGATCAGGAAGCCCAGCGGGTGGCCCGGCGCCTGCTCGGCGACCAGGGCCAGCGACGCGGCCGCGACCAGCAGCGACAGCGCACCCCGGTCGGTGGGCGGCACGGCGGGCACGGCGCCGTTGTTCAGGTCGACCGCGGCGTGCAGGTCGGCGCTCTCGAGGGGACGGACGACGATCGGCACGGGCCACGACGCTAGCCGTCCGCGCCGCAGGAGGACTAGGAAGGGCCCGTGCGCCGACCGCTGCTGCTCCTGCTGGTGCCCGCGACCGTGCTGCTCGCCGGCTGCACGGCGCCCGCCCCGAACCCGGTCGCCACCCTCTCCTCCGCCTCCTCCGAAGCGGCCTCCTCGGCGCCGGCGCCGGCGATCACGTCGCTGCCCGAGCCGGCGCCGATGCGGGGCGAGATCGCGCGCGGCGAGCTCGGCCCGACCACGGTGTACCGCGGCAAGGGCGACGTGCCCCGCAGCGCACGACTCGTGTACGTCCACGCGGGCTGCAGCGGGCCCGCCGGCAGCACGATGCACTACGAGCTGCGGAACGCGAGCGGCCGCCGGTTCGGCCCCTCCGCCGACCTGCCCTGCAACGAGGGCTTCAGCACGGCGGGCAGCGCGATCGCCGGCGATCGCGGCACCCGCGCGACGGTGCTCGTGGACGGTGCCGAGGGCGTCATCGGCTCCGCGGTGCTGTCCACCTCCGCGGAGCGGTGAGGCGCCGCCTGCCAGGATCGTCGGATGGCGTACCGCACCGACCGGGCCGCGCTGGCGGCCGCAGCGATCGACGACCTCGTGCAGGCCAGGGTGAAGGCCGGCAGGACGCCCGCCTCCTCCTGGGCGCTGGCGACGCCGGAGGGCGTGGTCGCGACGGGGTCCGCCGGCGACCCGGCCCCCTCCCCCGACACGGCCTTCCGCGTGGCCAGCTGCACCAAGAGCTTCACCGCCGCCGCCCTGATGCAGGTCGTCGAGTCGGGTCGCCTGTCGTTGGACACGCCCCTGACCGACGTGCTGCAGGTGCGCGTGCTGGGCGCCGACCGCGCCCCGACGCTGGGCGAGCTGGCCTCGATGTCGGGCGGCATCCCCATCGACGACCCGTGGGCCGACCGCCAGGAGTCGATGACCGCCGAGGCGTTCGACGCGATGCTCGCCGAGGGACTGCGGCTGGTCCGCGAGCCGGGCACCCGCTACGAGTACTCGAGCCTCGCCTACTCGATCCTCGGCCGGGTGCTCGAGGTCGTCACCGGCGTCGCCTACCCGCGGCTCGTGCGCGAGCGCCTGATCGAGCCGCTGGGGCTCGAGGGCCTGGCCTACGACCGGTCGGGCGACCGGCCGATCGCGCCCGGGTACGCGAAGGTGCGGGAGGAGTGGGTGGAGCAGCCCTGGACGGAGCCGGGCTCGTTCTCCGCCCTGGGCGGCATCGTCGCCAGCCCGGCCGCGCTGGCGAGGTGGGACCGGTGGCTCGCGGCGGCCTGGCGCGACGACGCCGACGACGCGGTGCTGTCGGCCGCGTCCCGCCGGCTGATGCAGGAGCCGCGCACGCCCGTGCCCGACACGGTCTCGACGCACTACGGGCTGGGGCTCGTGATCGACGAGGACCCGCGGCACGGCCGCGTCGTCAGCCACTCCGGCGGCTATCCCGGCTACGGCGCCAACATGCGCTGGCACCCGGCCAGCGGCCTGGGCGTCGTGGTGCTGGAGAACGCGCGGTACAGCGGCGCGACGGTGCCCGCCACCACGGCGCTGCGGCTGGTGCTCGACGCGGCCGAGGTGCCGGAGGCGGCGCCCGACCTGTGGCTCGAGACCGCCGCCGCGCGCGAGGTCGTCGAGCGGCTGCTGCGCGACTGGGACGACGCCCTGCTCGCGCCCGTCGCCTCCGACAACCTCGCGATGGACGAGGCGTTCGACCTGCGGCGCGAGTCCGTGCAGGCACTGGCGACGCGCGCAGGGCTCGGCCCGGACGTGCTGCCGCTGGCCGACGCGGCGCCGTGGAGCGACTCCCCCGCGCACCTGACCTGGAGCGTGCCGGGCGCCGCCGCGTCGCTGCGCTGCGAGATCCGGCTGACCCCTGTGGCGCGGCCGCTGGTCCAGACCCTGGTGGTGCGCCTGGCCTGACCGCGTCAGGCCAGGAAGTCCGCGATCAGGGCCGCGACGCGGTCGGGCTCCTCCAGCTGGGGCATGTGGCCGAGCCCCGGCAGCGAGCGGGTCGCGGCGTGCGGCACCGCGGCCCGCACCGCCGCCAGGTGGGCGTGCGGCAGCACCGTGTCCCGGTCGCCCCACACCACCAGCACGGGCGTCCCCGCCGCCGCGAGCGCCTGCAGCACCTCCGCCCGCCAGGCCTCGTGGATGCCGTTCCAGCCGCCCAGGTCGTGCAGGGCCTGCATGAACTGCCGCCGCATGCCCGCCCGTCGCAGCCGCAGCGAGGAGGCGATCGCCAGCGCCCGGAAGCCCTCGTCGGGGTCGGGGCGCAGCGCGCGCAGCCGCAGCGCCGCGGGCGAGGAGTCGGCGGCGAGCAGGGCGGAGCCGACCAGCGGCACCGTGAGCAGCCGCAGGCCGAGGTTCGCGTCCCGCCCGAAGCCGGCCGGGCTGATCAGCACGAGGCCGGCGATCGCGCCCGGGTCGTCCGCGGTCATCCGCAGCGCCACCGCGCCGCCCATCGAGTTGCCGACCAGCCGCAGGGGCCGGTGCTCGCCCGCCGCCGCCAGGGTGCGCCGCACCATGCGGGCCATGGAGGACATCGAGACGCGGCCCTCCCAGACCGCCGATTCGCCGAAGCCCTCCAGGTCGATCGCCCAGGTCGTGAACCGGCCCGCGAGCAGCGGCTGCACGTTGTCCCAGTCGTGGCGGTCCCGGCCGATGCCGTGCAGCAGGACCAGGGGCGGCCCCTCCCCCGCGGTCGTCACGCCCACGCGGTGGCCGTCGACCTCGACGGCGGTCCTCTGCTCGTCCCTCGTCCGCACGGCCTCATCCTGCGCCCGCCCGCGCCCGCCGGAGCCTGTGAGCCGTCCTCGGCCAGCGCCTCGACGGCGCGCTCAGCCCCTCCTGAGCCGCGCCGGGGACCATCCGTGGCGAGGAAGGGAGCGACGATGCTCACGACGACGAGGGCGTTCAGCGGCATGAGCGTGCGGGACGTGCCGGAGGCGGTCGCGTTCTGGCGCGACCGGGTCGGCCTGCAGGTGGACGACGGGCCGATCGCCCGGCTGCACCTGCCCGGCGGCGGGTCGGCGATCCTCTACCCGAAGCCGGACCACCGGCCGGCGGACTTC
Source organism: Microbacteriaceae bacterium (assembly GCA_022701925.1). GTDB lineage: Bacteria > Actinomycetota > Actinomycetes > Actinomycetales > Microbacteriaceae > Amnibacterium. The sequence continues at coordinate 3,216 of JAKONM010000291.1, read as the reverse complement.
ACGGTGCTGAACCTGGTGGTGGCCGACGTGGGCGTCGCGATCCGCGAGCTGGCCGAGGCCGGGCTCGAGCCCGTGCGCTACCCCGGCATGCCGCAGGACGAGGACGGCGCCATGCGCGGCCGCGGCCCCGACATCGCCTGGTTCACCGACCCCTCCGGCAACGTCTTCTCGGTGCTCGTGGAGCAGCGCCCGGCCTGACCGGGCCTGGGACAGCGGACCAGCGGCACCGCTGGTCGGGCGTCCCGGATCTGGTCGGGGAGATGCGGTCAGGCGGGTGGGCGGCGGGTCAGGACCAGGTGCACGACGCCGCTGGGCGACGGAGTGCTCTCGATCGAGTAGAGCTCCTCCAGGCCCTCGAGGCCGTCCCAGAGCCGCACCCCGCGGCCGAGGACGATCGGCACGACGACCACGTGCGCGTGGTCGACCAGTCCCGCCGCCAGGAACGGGCGGATGCTGCTCGCGCCGCCGCCGAGCCGCACGTCGAGGCCGCCGGCCAGGTCCGCGGCGATCCGCAGGGCCTCGGCCGGCTCGGCGTCGCGGAAGGTGAAGGTCGTCCCGCCCAGCACCAGGTCCGGGCGCAGGTGGTGCGTCAGCACGACGACCGGGGTGCGGAACGGCGGCTCGTCGCCCCACCAGCCCTGCCACTCGTGGTCCTGCCACGGGCCGGTCTGCGGGCCGAACTTCCGGCGCCCCATGATCTCCGCGCCGATGCCCTGCCACGACGCGGCCGCGAACGCGTCGTCCACGCCGGTGGTGCCGGCGTCGTGCGCGACCGCCCCGTGTCCCGTCATCGAGACGAAGGTGCGGGTCGGCAGGTACCAGCCCATCAGGCGGTGCCCGGCATGGCCGAACGGCGCCTCCAGGCTCTGCCCCTCCCCCGCCGCGAAGCCGTCGAGGGACACCGCGAGGTTGTGGACCCGGAGCCGCATGGAGGCACGCTAGACCGCGCGCACCGGGAACCCCCGTCGCAGCACCGCCACCAGCACGGCCGCCAGGGCGAAGGCGCCGGCCGCGACCACGACGACGGCGGGGATGCCGGACACCGCGAACACTGCGCCGCCGAGCGCCGAGCCCAGCCCGATGCCCAGGTTCGACGCGGCGTTGTTCACCGCCGCGGCGAGGTCCGGGGCGACCGCTCTCGTGCGCAGGCAGGCGGCGGTGCAGAAGACCGGGATCGCGCCGAAGGCGACGATCCAGGCGGAGGTGCCCGCCAGCGCGCCGGGCACCGAGCCGCCGGTGAGCAGCAGGGCGCCGACGCAGACGGCCGCCAGCGCCAGCGCACCCAGGAAGCCGCGGCGGGGATCGCGGTCGATGGTCAGCCCGGCCAGCCACAGGCCCACGACCCCCGCCGCGCCGAGCAGGAACAGCACCGGGCCGATCGCCTGCTCCGGCAGCCCGGCCCGCAGTAGCAGCGGCGACACGTACGTGTACAGCACGTAGTGGCCGAAGAAGGCGACGACGTTGACCACCGCGACGGCGGTGAGCGCGCTGCGCGGCCCGCGCGCCCGGCCGACGGGCGGCGGCGCCAGCGGCACGGCGGGCAGGAGGGCGGCCGCAGTCAGGGCCACGAGCACGCCGCCCACCACCAGCGCGAGGAAGGCCGCGCGCCAGTCGAGCGCGGCGCCGATGGAGGTGACGAGCGGCACGCCGAGCACGTAGCCGAGGGAGGCGCCGGAGGCCGCGATCGCCAGCGCGCGGCCCTGCAGGCGCTCCGGCACGAGGGCCGCGGCGTAGGCGGAGGAGACGGAGAAGAACAGCGCGTGCGCCACCCCGCCGACCACCCGGCCCGCGACCACCAGGCCGAGCGTCGGCGCGAGCGCGATCACCAGGTTGCCGATCGCGTACAGGGCGATCGTGCCGAGCAGCAGCGGCTTGCGCGGCAGGGCGCGCGTCAGATGGGTCAGCGGGATCGCGAGCACCGCCACCAGCGCCGCGTAGACCGTGACGAGCAGCCCGGTCGTCGACTCCGGCACGGAGAAGGCGCGGCTCAGCTGGGGCAGCAGCCCCACGGGCACGATCTCCGTGGTGATCGCGACGAAGGTCGCCAGCACCAGGGCGCCCAGCCCGCCCGCCGCGGCGAGCCCGATCCGGTCGTCGCGCTCGCCGCTCACGCCCCGATCCTCCCCGGCCGCGAGGCTCCGCGGATCCGCAAGAACTCCGCGACACGCCGGGCTGCAGGGCTCCGTGGCCGGCGTGTCGCACGAGAACTGCGGATCCGCGCAGGAAGTGCGGATCCGCGGACCCCGGAGGTCAGGGGGCGGCGGGAGCGGTCGCAGGCACGAACACCGCGGTGAGCAGCTGCTGCACCCACTCGATCAGGCCCTCGTCCGCCAGCGGCTCGCCCGCGGTCTGCGGCCACGGCACGGTGACCGCGCCCGGCAGCACCCGGGATCCCGGGTACATGCGCTGCAGCCGCACCTGCTTGGAGTCGGGCAGGTCGGCGGGGCTGATGCGCAGCAGCCGCGGCAGCGCGACGACGTCGGACAGGCCCGCCTGCTGGGCCAGCCGGCGCAGCTTCGAGACGCGGATCAGGTTGCGCACCTCCTCCGGCGCCTCCCCGTACCGGTCCTGCAGCTCCTCCAGCACCAGGTCCAGCTGCCCGTCCTTGGCCACGGGCCCGGAGGCGGCCGACAGCTTCTGGTACGCCTCCAGGCGCAGCCGCTCGCTGTCGATGTAGTGGTCCGGGATGCGGGCGTCGACCGGCAGCTCGAGCCGCAGCTCGGTCTGACCCTCGTTGCTCTCGCCGCGGAAGTCGTTCACCGCCTCGCCGATCATCCGCAGGTACAGGTCGAAGCCGACGCCCGCGATGTGGCCGGACTGCTCGCCGCCCAGCAGGTTGCCGGCGCCGCGGATCTCCAGGTCCTTCAGCGCCACCTGCATGCCGGAGCCCAGGTCGTTGTTCGCCGCGATGGTCTCCAGGCGGTCGACCGCCGTCTCCGACAGCGGCTTCTCGCCGTCGTAGAGGAAGTAGGCGTACGCCCGCTCCCGCCCGCGCCCCACGCGGCCGCGCAGCTGGTGCAGCTGCGACAGGCCGTACTTGTCGGCCCGGTCGATGATCAGCGTGTTCGCGTTCGCGATGTCCAGGCCGGTCTCGATGATCGTGGTGGAGACCAGCACGTCGTACTTGCGCTCCCAGAAGTCGACCATCACCTGCTCCAGCTGGTGCTCGCCCATCTGACCGTGCGCGATCGCGACCCGCGCCTCCGGCACCAGCTC
>JAKONM010000337.1 GCA_022701925.1 Microbacteriaceae bacterium | reverse complement strand
GCCTCCGCGACCCGCTCCGGGTGCGCGGCGTCGCTGATCTCGATCGCGTCGGACCCGAGCGTGAAGTCGAGGGTGCAGGTGTTGGTCGAGGCGCCGCAGTTCGACAGGGCCCGCTCCCCCGATACCGCACCCTCCAGCTGCACGGGGCGGAAGGCGCCCTGGTCGGCGGTCGTCTCGGCGGCGTCGTCGACGGCCCACGCCTGCCCCGGAGCCACCGTGACGTCCGCCAGCAGCGCGGAGCCGGCATCGAGCGAGAGGATGCTGCAGACCGAGGTGCAGAGCTGCAGCTCGGCGGCGGCGAAGAGCGAGTCGAGATCCGGGTCGGGCTGGTACCGGGTGGAGATGCGGACGTCGTCGACGTCGAGGGCGCTCGCGAGGTCGACCTTGCCGAGGTAGTTGCGACACCCCGCAGGCGTCCCATCGGTGGGCAGGTGGTTCGGGAACTGCAGCTGCGCCGCGTCGGCGCCCTGCACGGCCCGGAACACCGACTCGACGGCCGGTGTCAGCTCGGCGAAGACCTCGTCGTCGGTCTGCTTCGCGAACGCGGACTCGCCGCCCTCCCGCGACCCGGTGATCAGGTCGACCCGCACCCAGCTGGAGCCGACGGCCGCAGTCGCGCCGCAGCCGGGATCGCCGCAGGTCGCGGCGGCCGACACCCCGGCGAAGGTGCGTCGGTCGGAGGTCGGCGCGTCCCCGTGAAGCGACCCGGTCCAGGAGTCCGCCGCGCCCGGCAGGATCGTGGCGCTGAGCACCGCCTCCCCCGTCTCGGAGTTCGGCGGGCCGGCTCGCCACGCGCAGGCGAGTCCGCCGGCGCCCTCCACTGCCCGGTCCCCCGTGATGAGCCCGATGGACAGGGCGGCGTCGCGGCTGGCCGGCAGCACCACCCAGTCGTCGGACGGCTGCCCGGCGGCCAGCGCCTGCACGATCTGCGTCCTGGGCACCAGGTCGTCGCAGCTGAGCAGAGCAGCGCTGGGCGACGCCGAGGGCGTGCTCGACACCGCGGAGGCCGGGCTGGCCGCCGATGACGACAGATCCGCAGGCGCGCCCCTGGTCGAGGTGCACGCAGCGAACAGACCCGCGACGAGCACCGCGACGGCCGCCGCACCCGCCCAGCGCCGTCCGGTCCGCCTCAGGTTTGCATCGATGCCCATGCAGGGGAATGTCCGCTTCGGGCTTGCCGGTTCCCTGAGCGGTGCACGGATCGTCAGCGTCGCGAACGACGGGCCGACGTGGCGCCGAGGCATTCGGTCACATTCCGCTCCAGCGTCTGGCCGGAACCGCGCGCGAACGATCGCTCAGGTGCTGACCGATCCCTAGCATGCGCCCGTGCTCCCCCTCCGCGCCGTCGCCGCGACCGTGTTCGCGTCGAGCGCGCTCTGGATCGGCACCACTGCGACCGGCGCACCGCTCACATAACACTCCCTGCTGCCGCCGAGCGTGCCGATCCACCGGTGGTTCGGCTCGAGGTCAGAGGTGCTTGTCGCAGCCGCAACTGCGCCATCCAGCTTAGCCCTGCACGTCCTCGTGCCCCGGCAATTCGCCCGGCAACCGCTGAGCCGCCTCGACCTACACGAGCCACGACCGCCTGCCGGGGAGTCACCCTTCCCTACCCGGCTCATCTACCAGGCTCGCAGTTTTCTCTCAAGTTTAGGGAGGCGATTCAACTGTGGCGAGAGCGCCTTACTCAAGTGCGCTACCGGCACTCTCGACCAGAGCTCCTGTGGCCGAAGTGAGGGGGGCACCGTGATCGATGAGATAGGCACCTAAGTCGACCGCGTAGTGGACGTCGGAGATTCCAGCACCCTGTGGGACGTTCACGTGCGGAACGTGCTCGACCAAGATGGCGCATCGACCGAGCGATGAACGAAGGTTCCACCGCAATTCGCTCGCGGTCTCAAGGTCGCCCTCAAGCACCTCGAGAACGAGACCACGGAGTCGGTGTGACTCTTGAATCGTAAGTGGGACCGCGATCTCATCTAAAAGGTCAAGCACCGATTGGCCACCGGCGTCAGACCCGACGAGGACAGAAACGATCCAATTTTCGCGTTGGTCACCAAGTAATTGCCGGTGAGCGAAGCGGTGAATGTGACGATCGCCCTCATGGGTCTTCACTTCAAGAGTCGAACAAGGACCGGCAAAATCGACAGCGTCCCGCGACGTCAGGTGCCACCTTCTGACAACCTCCGAAAACTGACCCGAGTTCCGAATGACCCACAATTCGCCCCATAGCCCCTGCACCGTCCTTCGCGACACGACCCGCCGCCGTGCGAAGAGGCGCTCGAAATCGCGGAGCACCGCCGCGAGCGACGACTGTGAAACTGGGCTGGGGCTGTCCTCGACAAGGAATCCGATCAGTTGGAGGAACGAGCCGAGTTGTCGAACGGAGTCGGCGAATAATCGAATTGCAACGAAACTACCTCGAACGTCTGCGCCCTCGACATCTATCTCGAACATGCGCACAGCTGAGATCGAGAACGCGCCATAACGCACCTCAAGCACACTCGCGCTCGGCGGCGCGGCAAGCAGCACTACCCAATCTCCACCCTGTGTGAGCGCGAGATAATCCG
>JAKONM010000274.1 GCA_022701925.1 Microbacteriaceae bacterium | reverse complement strand
CGAACACCTGGGCGCGCACGTCGGCGGGGCTCTCCTCCTGCCGCAGCCGCAGCATTGCGGCGACTCCGGCCGCGTCAGGCAGCCCCGACAGGCCCAGGGCCACCGCGGCGAGGGCGAAGGAGGGGGTCGCGGCGGCGACCAGGGTCAGCACGCCCGTCGCCGCGAAGCAGACCGCCATCACGCGGCGGGGCGGCAGCGCGCCGACGCGGCGGGTGACGGCCGGCACCGCGATCAGCAGCGCTCCGGTGACGCCGCCGATCGAGAAGGCCGTCAGCAGCAGGCCGCCCGCGTTCTCGGCCAGCCCCCGCTGCACCGCGACCAGCACGGCGACGACCGGCATCATCCCGGCCCCCAGCTGCACCACGGCCCCGGCCGCGACGACCCGGGTCAGCGGCCCGTGGGTCACCAGGTAGCGGGAGGCGCGGGCGACCCCGGCGGCCAGCGAGCGCGGGTCGGCCGCCCCTCCCCGGCCCGTGATCGGCAGCAGCTGCAGCAGCAGGCCGCCGACGAGCATCGAGGCGGCCAGGGCCAGCAGCGCTCCGGACGGGCCGAGCAGCGCGCTGACCCCCGCCACCGCGGCGGGTCCGGCGACCCCGGCCAGGTTGTAGCTGAGCGCGTCGACGGCGAAGCCGCGGGCGTGGTCGCCGGGCATCGCGGCGTCCACCCACGCGGAGAGCCCGCCGACGAACACCGGCACGACGCAGCCGCCCGCCAGCAGCGCCAGCACGACGACCGGCAGCGGCACGTCGCCCACGAAGGCGGCCAGTGTCAGAGCGGCGGCGAACACGACCGCGGAGCCGAGCATGAAGCGCCTCGGGCGGCGCACGGCGTCGGTCAGCGCCCCGATCACGGGCGCCGCGACGACGCTCGGCGCGTTCAGGGCGAAGATCAGCAGGCCGGCCACCGCCACGTCGCCCAGGCGCACGGCCGCCGCGAGCGCCAGCGCGACCCCCGCGCCCGAGGTCACGATCCGCACGGGGATCGCCCCGGCCAGGTACACCGCCTCCGCCCGCCTGCTCATCGCGACCCAAGGGTCGCAGGCGCGGCCTGCACGGTCGGCGCGGCGCCCCCCGCGCGCCCGTGCCGGAAACACGGGTCGCCTACGCTCCGGGGCGTGGAACGGCGGATCCGGGCGGTGGCGGTCTTCTGCGGTGCGCGCGACGGGGTCGACCCCGACCACGCGAGGGCCGCGACGGCGGTGGGGCGCACGCTCGCGGAGCGCGGCATCACGGTCGTCTACGGCGGCGGCGGCACGGGCCTCATGGGCGCGGTCGCGAACGGGGCGCTCGCCGCGGGCGGCACCGTGGTCGGCGTGATCCCGGAGGCGCTGATCGGCCCGGAGCTGGCGCACCCCGACCTGGCCGAGCTGCACGTGGTGTCGAACATGGCCGAGCGCAAGGCGATGATGGCGGACCTCGCCGACGTGTTCATCGCGCTGCCCGGCGGCGCGGGCACGCTGGAGGAGATCGTGGAGCAGTGGTCGTGGGCGATGCTCGACTACCACTCCAAGCCGGTCGGCTTCCTCGACGTGAAGGGCTACTGGTCGCCGATGCGCGAGCTGGTGGCGCACATGCGCGGGGAGGGGTTCCTGTCCGACCGGGGCGCGGCGATGATCCGCTTCGAGTCGTCGCTGGACCCGCTGCTGAGCGCTCTCGAGGACGTGTGACCGCTCCCGTCATCCGGGTCGTCGCCGGGCTGGTCGTCGCCGACGACGGCCGGATGCTGCTGGTGCGCAAGCGCGGCACGAACCGCTTCATGCAGGCGGGCGGCAAGCCGGAGGCCGGCGAGTCCGCCTCCGAAGCCCTGGTCCGCGAGCTGCAGGAGGAGCTGGCGGTGGCCGTCGCCCCCGCCGACCTGCACGACCTGGGCGACTTCACCACCGCCGCCGCGAACGAGCCGGGGCACGCGCTCGAGGCGCGGGTCTTCCGCCTGCGGCTGGAGCCCGGCGACGTGGCCGGCCCGCAGGCGGAGATCGAGGAGGCGCGCTGGGCCACCCGGGCGCAGGCGGAGGCGCTGGGCGACCGCCTCGCCCCGCTCGCGCGCCTGCTGCTCGCCCACGCGTGAGCCCGCTCGCCCTCGCCCGCGGGTGGTCCCCCGGACCCCGCCCGCCCACCACGAGGCGCTCGCCGCTCCGGTGACGATCCGGCAGGTCGAACCGTCACCGGAGCGGCGACACCCCTCGTACAGGAGCGGCGACGCGCTCGTCGGAGGCGGGCGCTCGGCCATCGTCCGTTCACCCGCGCGCGGTCTGATCGTCGCATGACCGATCCGCAGGGCGCGACGCTGCGCCGCGCCCTCGGCACGCTGGACGCGACGTCGCTCGGGCTCGCCTCGATGGTGGGCGCGGGCGTCTTCGCCGTGTTCGCGCCCGCGGCGGCCGCGGCCGGCGGCGGGCTGCTCGTCGCGGTCGTGCTGGCCGGGGTGATCGCGCTCTGCAACGCGGCCTCCTCCGTGCAGCTGGCCGTGGAGGATCCGCGGGCGGGCGGCGCCTACCTGTGGGGCCGCCGCCACCTGGGGGCCTGGCCCGGCTTCGTCGCCGGCTGGTGCTTCGTGGTGGGCAAGACGGGCAGCTGCGCGGCGATCGCCCTGGTCGTCGCCGACCACCTGGTGCCCGCGCCCGCGCGCACCCCGGCAGCGATCGCCGTCATCGCGCTGGTCACCGCCGTGAACTGCGTGGGCGTGCAGCGCACGGCGACGGCCGCCCGGGTCGCGCTGGTGCCCGTGCTGCTGGTCCTGGTCGTCGCGATCGTCCTCGGCGCCGCCGCGCTCACCGCGGGCGGCGGCGCACCGGCGCAGCAGGGTCCGGCCCCGCAGCCGGACCGGGTGCTCCAGGCGGCGGGCCTGCTGTTCTTCGCCTTCGCCGGGTACGCCCGGGTCACCACCCTGGCGGAGGAGGTGCGCGACCCCGCCCGCACCCTGCCCCGCGCCGTCGCGATCGCCGTCGGCGCCGCGCTGGCGCTGTACCTGGCGGCCGCCGCGGTGCTGCTCGGCGTGCTCGGCCCGCAGCGCCTGGCGGCGAGCGACACCCCGTGGCCGGCCCTGGCGCAGCAGGTGTCGCCCTGGCTCACCGTCCCCCTGGCCGTGGCCGCCGTGCTGGCCGCCGCCGGGTCCCTGCTGGCGCTCGTCGCCGGCGTCAGCCGCACCGCGCTGGCGATGGCCCGCGAGCGCGACCTGCCCGGCGCCCTGGCCGTCGTGCACCCCCGCTTCCGCACGCCGGTGCGGGCGGAGGCGGCCGCCGCCGTCGCGGCCTGCCTGCTGGTGCTCGTCGGCGACCTGCGCCTGGTGATCGGGTTCTCGTCGTTCGCGGTGCTCGTCTACTACCTGGTCGCGAACCTGGCCGCACTGCGCCAGGACCGCGCCCACCGGGTGGTGCCGCGCGCCGTGCACGTGGTCGGCGCCGCCGGCTGCGCGGTGCTGGCGGTCACGCTGCCGTGGGAGTCCGCGGTCGTCGCGGCCGCGGTCGTGCTGGTGGGCTGCGCGGGCCGCCTGCTCGTCCGACGCCGCACCCCCTCCCCCGCCTGATCGAGCGCTCCGGCGGGCGGGGACGACCCCGAGCACGACGGCAGGGAGGAGGACGGTCCGCAGGAACCTGCGGCCGGCTCCTGCCTGCTGCACCGCCCGGTTCCTGCTGACGGGCTCGTCGGGCGGGCGCCGTCAGGCCTCGGGCAGCTCCCGGGTGCGGATGACCTCCGCGTACCAGAGCGCGCTGTCCTTCGGCGTGCGCTCCTGCGTGTCGTAGTCGACGCGCACCATGCCGAACCGCTTCGAGTAGCCGTACGCCCACTCGAAGTTGTCCATGAACGACCACAGGAAGTAGCCGCGCACGTCGACGTCGGCGTCGATCGCGTCCTGCACGGCGGCCAGGTGGCGGCGCACGTAGTCGAGGCGCTCTGCGTCGTGCACCGCGCCGTCCTCGACGACGTCCTCGAACGCGGCGCCGTTCTCGGTGACCACCAGCGGCAGCCCCGGGTAGGCCTCGTGCAGGCGGACCAGCAGGTCGGTCAGGCCCTCCGGCTCGATGTTCCAGCCCATGGTGGTGTGCGGCCCGGGCTGCGGCAGGAACTCCACCGCGTCCGAGCCGACCCACGGGGTGGCACCGCCGCCGTGGCCGTCGGCCCGCTCGCCGTCCCCCGACCCGTCGCTGAGGCGCACCCGCATGGTCGAGTAGTAGTTGACGCCCAGCACGTCGATCGGCTGCTTGATCGTCTCGAGGTCGCCGTCCTCGACGAACGACCAGTCGGAGACGTGGGCCGTGTCGGCCAGCAGGTCGTCCGCGTAGCGCCCCTTCAGCATCGGGCCGGTGAAGACCCGGTTGCCGATCGCGTCGATGCGGCGCACCGCCTCCGGCCCGCTGGGGCCCTCGGGGCGGGCGACGTGCAGGTTCAGCGTCACCGAGCAGCGGGCCTCCGGCAGCGTCGCGCGGATGGCCTGCACGCCCAGGCCGTGCGCCAGGTTCAGGTGGTGGGCGGCCTTCAGCGCCGCTTCCGGCTCCGTGCGCCCCGGCGCGTGCACGCCCGCGGCGTAGCCCAGGAAGGCGGCGCACCAGGGCTCGTTCAGCGTCGTCCAGGTGTCGACGCGGTCGCCCAGCGCCTGCGCGACGACGCCGGCGTACTCCGCGAAGGCGTCGGCGGTGCTGCGCACGGTCCAGCCGCCCTCCTCCTCGAGCGGCTGGGGCAGGTCCCAGTGGTACAGCGTCGTCACGGGCGTGATGCCGCGGTGCAGCAGCCCGTCCACCAGGCGGTCGTAGAAGTCGACGCCCGCCCGGTTCACCGCGCCGCGGCCCGCCGGCACGATCCGCGGCCAGGCGACGCTGAAGCGGTAGGCCTGCAGGCCCAGCCGCTGCATCAGGTCCAGGTCCGACTCCCACCGGTGGTAGTGGTCGTCGGCCACGTCGCCGGTGTCGCCGTCCTGCACGCGCCCGGGGGTCCGGGAGAAGACGTCCCACACGGAGGGTCCGCGCCCGTCCTCGTCGACCGCCCCCTCGATCTGGTACGACGCCGTCGCCGATCCGAACACGAACTCGTCAGGGAACCGCATGCGCCCGATCCTGCCGCTCTCGCGGCCCGGATCGGCTGAGGACGCTCATGTGCGCCCCCGATAGCATCCGCGCAACGGGAGGCATCATGCGACTGCGGACACTCGCGGCCGGGATCGTCGTGGGCGGGCTGATGGCGCTGGGCGCCGGGCCGGCCGCGCTGGCGGACGCCCCGGTGGACCTGGGCGGCCAGCAGCTGGTCGACTCGTCGGACGTGCTGACGGACGCGCAGGAGACGTCGGTGCGCGACGCGCTGCAGTCCTACGACGACGCCACGGGCAACGACCTGCGCGTGGTGTTCGTCGACACGTTCACGAACCCCTCCGACCGCAAGGGCTGGGCGGTCGCGACGGCCGAGAGCGGCAGCTTCTCCTCGCCCGCGCTGGTGCTGTCGGTCGCG
>JAKONM010000336.1 GCA_022701925.1 Microbacteriaceae bacterium | reverse complement strand
GAAGGGGTTGCCGACGATGCCGGGCAGCACCCAGGAGTCGCCCTGGCTGAAGGCCATCGAGTAGCCGTACAGGACGAACAGGACGGCGACGAGCGCGATGGCGCCGAAGCTCATCATCATCATGCTGATGACGCTCTTGGCCTTGACCATGCCGCCGTAGAAGAAGGCCACGCCGGGGGTCATCAGCAGGACGAGGGCCGCAGCGACCATGAGCCACAGCGAGTTGAGGTTGGTGGTGATCGCGTCCGTGGTCGCGTCGTGCAGGATCGGGGCCATGTGCAGCCGGGGACCTCTCTGGTTGGTGCGGGAGGGAGGTTCGCGCCCGCACCGGCATGCCGATCGGGGTCCGGCCGCCGTGCGGCGGGGCGCGCGCGGAAGCAGTGTGGAGCCGGGAGGTTTCCACTCCGGACGCGCCGTGTTTCCGCGCGGTTACGGTTGCCGCCCGGGTGTGAACTCCACGTTTCGGCCCGCCGGCCCGCCTCAGGAGGCGTTCGTCATGGCCACCAGACGGCTGATCGCGCGCAGGTACTTCTTGCGGTAGCCGCCGGCGAGCATGTCCTCGCCGAACACGCGGTCCAGCGGCTGCCCGGACGCGACGACCCGCACCTGGGCGTCGTACAGGCGGTCGACGAAGGCCACGAACCGCAGCGCGTCGGTCTGGCCGGCGAGCGCCCGCACCCCGGTCAGCCCGACGGTGCGGGCGCCGTCGACGAGGCCCACGTAGCGCGCCGGATGCACCGTGCCGAGGTGCTGCACCAGCGCGTCGAAGTCGTCGACGGTGGTGCCGTCCGCGTCGGGCAGCGCCTCCACGGCCTCCTCCGGCACCGACCGCGCCGCCTCGGCGGCGTCGCGGCGGCGGTAGTCGAGGCCGCCGATGCGCACGGTCGTGAAACGGTCGGACAGGCCCTGGATCTCGCGCAGGAAGTCGGCGGCGGCGAAGCGGCCCTCCCCGAGCGCGTTCGGCGGGGTGTTCGAGGTCGCGGCGATGCGCGTGCCCCCGCGCACCAGCTCGCCGAGCAGCCGCGACATCAGCATCGTGTCGCCCGGGTCGTCCAGCTCGAACTCGTCGATCGCGATCAGCGTCGCGCCGCCCAGCAGGCGCACCGCCTCCGCGTACCCCAGGGCGCCGACGAGCGAGGTGTACTCGATGAAGGTGCCGAAGTACTTCGGCCCGGGGGCGAGGTGGTGCAGGGCGGCCAGCAGGTGGGTCTTGCCCACGCCGAACCCGCCGTCCAGGTACAGGCCGGGCCGCTCGGGCGCCTTCGGGCCCCGCTTGAACAGGCCGCCCGTGCGCGGGCCCCAGCCGGCCGCGAAGGCGCGGACCGCCTCCACCGCCTCCGCCTGCGAGGCGTGGTCGGGGTCGGGCCGGTAGTTCTCCAGCCGGGCCTCGCGGAACTGCCGCGGCGGCACGAGCGAGGCGGCCATGCGCCCCGCGTCGACGGAGGGGACCACGTCGGTCAGACGGTGGTGCGGGCGCGGGTGGTCCCGCTGGGGCTGCTCCGGCACGGCCTGTCACCTTCGATGCATAGGGTCTTCACGGCCGCCGGCGACGGCGGACGAAGCGTACAGCGGCAGAGCCCGCGCCCCCGGACGCGCTTCCTTCAGGAGATGAGAGATGACCGAGCAGTCCGACCGCGACCGGTTCGCGGCGTACGCCCACCCCGAGCGCCTGGTCACCACCGAGTGGGTCGCCGCGCACCTCGACGACCCGCAGGTCGTCGTCGTGGAGTCGGACGAGGACGTCCTGCTCTACGAGACGGGCCACGTGCCCGGCGCCGTGAAGCTGGACTGGCACACCGACCTGAACGACCCGGTGACCCGCGACTACGTCGACGGGCCCGCCTTCGCGCGGCTGATGGGCGGGCTGGGCATCGCCCGCGACAGCACCGTGGTGATCTACGGCGACAAGAGCAACTGGTGGGCTGCCTACGCGCTGTGGGTGCTGACGCTCTTCGGCCACGAGGACGTCCGCCTGGTGGACGGCGGCCGGGCCAAGTGGATCGCGGAGGAGCGCCCCGTGACGCGGCAGCTGCCGGACCGCGCGCCCGTCGACTACCCGGTGGTCGAGCGGGACGACGACGCGGTCCGCGCGTTCAAGGACGACGTGCTCGGCCACTTCGGGTCGCCGATGATCGACGTGCGCAGCCCGCTCGAGTACTCCGGCGAGCGCACCACGGCACCCGACTACCCGGAGGAGTCCGCCCTGCGCGCCGGCCACATCCCCACCGCGCAGAACGTGCCGTGGGCGAAGGCCGCGGCCAAGGACGGCACCTTCCGCCCGCGTCAAGAGCTGGAGGCGGTGTACGAACAGGGCGCCGGCCTGCGCCCGGGCGACGACGTCATCGCCTACTGCCGCATCGGCGAGCGGTCGAGCCACACCTGGTTCGTGCTGACCCACCTGCTGGGCTACGAGCGCGTGCGCAACTACGACGGCTCGTGGACGGAGTGGGGCAGCGCGGTGCGCGTGCCGATCGCGAAGGGCGAGCAGCCCGGCGAGGCGCCCGCCGCCGTCGGCGCCGCGCGATGACGGCCGCGCTCGACGCGATCCGGGACGAGTTCCTGGCGCTCGGGCAGCGCGACCGGCTGCTGCTGCTGCTGGACTACGCGGACGACCTCCCTCCGCTGCCCGAGCGCTACGGCGAGCACCCGGAGCTGCTGGAGCGCGTGACCGAGTGCCAGGCGCCGGTGTTCGTGGTGGCCGCGGTGGAGGACGGCGTGGTGGCGGTGCACGCGACGGCCCCCGCCGAGGCGCCGACGACGCGCGGCTTCGCCAGCGTGCTGGCGCACGGGCTGAACGGCCTCTCCCGGGAGGAGGCGCTGGCCGTGCCGGACGACTTCCCGGACACCCTGGGCCTGGCCGGAGCCGTGTCGCCGCTGCGGCTGCGCGGCATGGGCGGGCTGCTGCAGCGGATCAAGCGGCAGCTGCGGGCGACGCCGGCGTGACCTCGGTCGTCCCGCTCGCCCCCGCGCCCGGTCCCGCGGTGGACCTGGACGACCCGGCGCTCAAGGACTGGCTGCACGCGCGGTACGACCTGGCCGGGGACGCCTGGCTGCGACTGAACCTGGTCACCGGCCTCGGGGGCCAGATCGCGGGCCCGAGCGGCACGTCCGACGACCTGACCGGCGGCATCGACCGGGTGCTGCTCGGGGTGCTGCGCCGCGGTGCGCACGTCGTGCTGGTCGGTGCGGGCACCGCCCGGGCGGAGGGCTACGCCCTGCCGCGATCGGCGCGGCTGGCCGTCGCCACCCTCGGCGGCCGCCTGGCGCCCGAGGACCTGCCTGAGCCGGTGTCCGGACGCGTCGCACTGGTCCTCTGCCCCGCCTCGCGGGCGGCCGCGCAGGCGACGGCGCTGGGCGACCGCGCGCGCGTGCTGCCCGTGCGCGACGACGTCGACGAACGGCCCGTGCGGCTGGTGGAGGCGCTCGCCGACGAGGGCCTGACCCGCGTCGTCTGCGAGGGCGGGGGCGGGCTGGCCGCAGCCCTCGTCGCGGCGGGCGCCGTGCACGAGCTGGACCAGACGATCGCGCCGGTGCTGCTCTCCCCCGGCGCGCCCCTGCTCAGCGGTCCGGTGCCGCCGGTGACGGCGTCGCTGGCGGGGCTGCTGCGCGACGGGACCGACCGCCTCTACGCGCGCTGGAGCCTCCCCGTCCGCTGAGGGCGTCGAGCGCCTCCTCGTCGCGGCGCAGCCAGGCGCCGACCGCGCCCTCCCAGCGCGCCGCGTCCAGGTTCCAGAGCCGGGTGTGCCGGGCGCCGGTGAAGGCCACCAGCCGCACCAGGCCCGGGCGCGCGGCGGCGAAGGCCCGCGCCGCGTCGATGGAGGCGACGCCGTCGTC
Source organism: Microbacteriaceae bacterium (assembly GCA_022701925.1). Lineage (GTDB taxonomy): Bacteria > Actinomycetota > Actinomycetes > Actinomycetales > Microbacteriaceae > Amnibacterium. The sequence continues at coordinate 3,228 of JAKONM010000336.1, read as the reverse complement.
CTCGCTGTGCAGCAGCAGCACCGGCACCCGCAGCGCGTCCGGGTCCGCACGGCCGGCCGGGTCCAGGTCCAGGCGGTCGGCGCCGACGAGCCCGCCCCAGCGGCTGCCGAGCAGGGAGAGCGCGCCGTGCCGCACCGGGGAGGGCACGCCCGCCCCGCGGGTCAGCAGCGCCTCGGCCGCGTCGAGCACCGGCGAGTCGAGCACGACGCCGGTGATCACGTCCCGAAGCCGCGAGCGCTGCGCGGTCGCCAGCACGATGGAGGCTCCGGACGACCAGCCGACCAGCACGACCTCCGCCGCCCCCGCGTCGAGGGCGTGCAGGACCGCCGACTCCACATCGACCCATTCCGCGTCCGCCACCGCGTAGCGCTGCCGCTCGCCGTCGGGCGCCTCGCCGTCGCCCCGGTAGGCGGGCAGCAGCACCGACCACCCGTTGTCGTGCAGCACGGGCACGGCCCGCAGCGCCTCCTGCCGCACGGAGGACCGCCCGTGCACCAGCACGGCCCAGCGGCGGCCGTCGCCGCCCGGCACCGCCCAGGCGGGCACCGCGCCCTGCGTGGTCTGCACGCGCTCGCTGCTCCAGGGCAGACCGAGGGGCTCGGGCGTCAGGTGCATCCACCCGTTAAAGCGGCCGTCCTCCGCCAGCGCGACGTCGCCGGTGTCCACCCCCAGCAGCTGGCGCACGACGGCGTGGCCGTCGCGGCCGACGACCCGGCCCACGCGCGCGTGCCCGCGGCCGCCCGCGAACCAGAAGCTGTAGCAGCCGGGCAGCAGCGCCTCGGGGGTCGGGGCGAAGCGGATCTCCCCCGCGGCCTCGTCCACCCCGAGCACGGCGGTGGGCCTCGCGCTGCGCGGCGCGGACATGCGACGGGCGGTCCGCGCGGTGACCGCGCCACCCACGACCGCGCCCGCCGTCAGCACGCCGGCGATCATCGCCCCCGTCACCGTGCGGTCGCCGTCGAGCCGGGCCATGCCGCCTCCGTCCGCCGCCTGCATCGTAGGAGGATCGGGCCCCGGCCCGCCCGGCGCTCCGCGCGCCGCAGGGCCCGACGCGGCGCCGGGCCTAGGATCAGGGCGTGCCGAGCGGACCCCGGGCGACTTCGGCGCCGTTCGAGCAGGCGCGCGAGTCCATCGCCGCAGCCCGCCTGCGCTCGGACCTGGTCGTCACCGAGATCACCTCGCCCACCGAGGTCGCCCCGTACTCGGTCGCCCTCTCCGGCGACGTGCGGCAGCGGATCCACGGCGAGGACTCGGAGCTTGGCACCGGCCGCTTCATCCTGCTGCACGACCCGGCCGGGCAGCCCGCCTGGGACGGCGACTTCCGCGTGGTCTGCTTCGCGCAGGCGCCGCTCGAGACGGACATCGGCACCGACCCGTTCCTCGCCGAGGTCACCTGGTCCTGGCTGACGGACGCGCTCGAGACCCGCGGGGCCGAGTACACGGCGGCCTCGGGCACCGCCACCACGATCGTCTCCTCCGGGTTCGGCGAGCTGGCCGACCAGGGCACCGGGGCCAAGGTCGAGCTGCGGGCCTCCTGGACGCCCGTCGACCTCGACCTGGGCAGGCATGTGGAAGGCTGGGGCGAATTGCTGTGCATGCTCGCCGGTCTCCCGCCGGCGGCCGAAGGAGTGAGTGTGCTGTCCGCACGACGAGCAGGACGTGGCTGAGCCCACCGAGCAGACGACCGCGCCGGACGCCGTCCCGGCCCAGCCGGTCGAGGTCGTCGCCGACGCCGCCGCCTACCGCGACGCCGTCGACCGCATCCGCGCGGGCGAGGGTCCGATCGCCGTCGACGCGGAGCGCGCCAGCGGCTTCCGCTACTCCCAGCGCGCCTACCTGATCCAGCTGTTCCGCCGCGGATCGGGCACCGTGCTCATCGACCCGATCGCCGTGCCCGACCTCACCGAGCTGGCGAAGGCGATGGCCGGCGCCGAATGGGTGCTGCACGCGGCCAGCCAGGACCTGGCCTGCCTGCGCGAGGTCGGGCTCGACCCCGAGCGCGTCTTCGACACCGAGCTGGCGGCGCGGCTGCTGGGGTTCGAGCGCGTGGGGCTGGGCGCCGTGGTGGAGCAGCTGCTGGGCCTGCACCTGGCCAAGGAGCACTCGGCGGCCGACTGGTCGACCCGACCCCTGCCGAAGCCCTGGCTCGTGTACGCGGCGCTCGACGTCGAGCTGCTGCTCGACGTGCGCGACCAGGAGGCCGAGCTGCTGCGCTCGGCCGGCAAGGCGGCGCTGGCGGACGAGGAGTTCGAGGCCGTGCGCCTGCGGCCGGTGAAACCGCCGGCGGCGCAGCCGTGGCGGCGGCTGTCCGGCCTGCACACGGTGCGCGGCGCCCGCAACCTGGCCGTGGCCCGCGAGCTGTGGCTGGCCCGCGACGCGTACGCCCGCGCCATCGACACCGCTCCCGGCCGGCTCGTCCCCGACGCCTCGCTGGTGTCGGTCGCCCGGACTCCCCCGACCACGAAGCGCGAGCTCGCCGCGATGCGCAGCTTCAACGGCCGGGCCAGCCGCTCCGAGATCGACCGCTGGTGGACCGCCGTCGACGCGGGACTCACCACGACCGACCTGCCCGCCGCGCGCGTGCCCTCCGAGGCCCTGCCCCCGCCGCGGGCGTGGAGCGAGCGCAACCCGGAGGCGGACCGTCGCCTGAAGGCCGCGCGGCCCGAGCTGCTGCGCATCGCGGGCGAGCTGGCGCTGCCCGCCGAGAACCTGCTGTCGCCGGAGGCGCTGCGCCGGGTGTCGTGGTCGCCCCCGGAGCCGATCGACGCCGCGGGAGTGGGCGAGGCGCTGCGCGAGCAGGGCGCTCGACCCTGGCAGGTCGTGGCGACCGCACAAGCGATCGCCGATGCCTTTGTCGCCGGTCCACAGGACCCGCCGGAGCCGGAGCCCGAGACCTCGTAGGACTCCTGCACCGGATTGGCAGGGGCGCCCGAGGCACGATTGGCTCGGGACGTCGGTGCCGATCGAGGGCGCCGGGAGACGGAGCGGGCGTGACGGAGCGCAACGAGGTGGTGTTCGTCGACGGCGTGCGGACGCCGTTCGGCCGGGCGGGCGAGAAGGGCATGTACTGGGGCACCCGCGCCGACGACCTGGTCGTCAAGGCGATGGTCGCGCTGCTCGAGCGCAACCCGCAGCTGCCGCTCGACCGCGTGGACGACGTCGCCGTCGCCGCGACCACGCAGCAGGGCGACCAGGGGCTGACGCTGGGGCGGACCGCGGCCCTGCTGG
>JAKONM010000334.1 GCA_022701925.1 Microbacteriaceae bacterium | reverse complement strand
CGCCCGGGCGCCTCCGGGGGACGTTCGCCCCTGCCGCGCGCACCCGCGGATCCGCAGGGTCGACCCATGCCCTCCGCTCCCGCTCCCGCTCCCGCTCCCGCCGCGTCCGTCCTCGTCCTCAACGCCGGGTCCTCCTCGCTCAAGCATCGGCTCGTGGATCCCGTCACCGGCGCCGCGCGCGCGTCCGGCACGGTGGAGCGCATCGGCGAGCCGGGCGGCGTGCCCGACCACGAGGCGGCGGTGCGGCGGGCGCTGGACGAGATCGCGGGACTCCCCACCCCCGTCGCGTGCGGGCACCGGGTGGTGCACGGCGGGCAGCGCTTCGACGCCGCCACGGTCGTCAGCCCGGAGGTCGAGCAGGCGATCGACGACCTGTCGGCGCTGGCGCCCCTGCACAACCCGGCGAACCTGCAGGGCATCCGGGCGGCGCAGGCGGTGCTCGACGTGCCGCAGGTCGCCGTGTTCGACACCGCGTTCCACCGCACGATCCCCGACGCGGCCGCGACGTACGCGATCCCGGCCGACATCGCGGCCCGGCACGGCGTGCGGCGCTACGGCTTCCACGGCACCTCCCACCAGTACGTGTCGCGGGCGACCGCCGAGCTGCTCGGGATCCCGCTGGAGGACTCGCGCATCGTGGTGCTGCACCTGGGCAACGGCGCCTCCGCCTGAGCGGTCGCGGGCGGTCGGTCCGTCGAGACGTCGATGGGGCTGACGCCGCTGGAGGGGCTGGTGATGGGCACCCGCTCCGGCGACCTCGACCCCGCGATCCTGTTCCACCTGCACCGGCAGGCGGGCCTGGGCTTCGACGAGCTGGAGCGGATGCTGAACCGGGAGAGCGGGCTGAAGGGGCTGACCGGCACGGGCGACATGCGCGACGTCGCGGCCGCCGCCGCGACCGGGGACGCCGCGGCGGAGCCGGCCCTCGAGGTCGTGCGGCACCGCCTGCGGAAGTACGTGGGCGCCTACCTGGCGGTGCTCGGCGGGCTGGACGCGGTCGTCTTCACCGCCGGGATCGGGGAGAACGACGCGGGCCTGCGGCTGCGCACGATGCAGCCGCTGGCGCACCTCGGCATCCGGATGGACGAGGCGGCGAACGCCGAGCGCTCGAAGGAGGCGCGTCGCGTGTCGACCGCCGACTCCCCCGTCGCCGTGCTGGTCGTGCCCACGAACGAGGAGCTGGAGATCGCGCGGCAGACCGCCGCCGTGCTCTGAGTCCCGCGCGGGAGGGAGACGGACGGCAGGACAGGACGCGATCAGCAGGACGTTCGGGGCCGTCCTGTCCTGCTGTCGGCGTCCCGTCCTGCTGACGGGCCCGGATCGTCCTGCCGACGGGCTCGATCCGTCCTGCTGACGGGCTCGGCGGGCGGCGGCGGGGTCAGGCGCCGGTCAGCGCCTGCTCCAGGGTGCGGGCCCGGTGGCCGGTCAGGCGCGGCACGTCGTCGGACACCTGCGCCAGGCGGTCGGAGGCGATCGCCGTGTAGGTGCTGACCCAGGCGTCCAGCTGCCACTGCTGGTCGGTGAGGGCGCGGCGGCTCTCGTAGGCCTGCTCCACCGTCTCCTCCTCGTAGGAGAAGGGGCGGCCGAGCGCCGCGGTCATGCGGGCGGCGGCCGCCGCGAACGACAGGTCCTCCGGGCCCGTCAGCACGTACGTCTCCCCCTCGTGGGCCTGCGGGTCGCGCAGGACGACCGCGGCGACGTCCGCCACGTCGTCCCGCGCCACCGCGGCGACCCTGCCGCTGCCGGCCGGACCCCGGATGACGCCGTGCTCGTCGGCGAACAGCGGGAAGAAGTCAACGTAGAAGCTGTCGCGCAGCAGGGTGAAGGCCATGCCGCTGTCGCGGATCGCCTGCTCGGTGAACCAGTGGTCGCGCCCGAGCGTGAAGGTCGAGTCCTCGGCGGCGCCGTCGAAGCTGGTGTAGACGACGTGCCGAACCCCGGCCTCCGCGGCCGCGCGCACGGCGGTCCGGTGCTCGTCCAGCCGCGTCCGCGACTCGGACCCGCTCACGAGCAGCAGGACGTCGACCCCCGTGAAGGCGTCGCGCGCGGCGTCCAGGTCGCCGTACGACGCGACCCGCACCTCCGGGTCGCCGTCGATGCGCGGCGCCCGGGCGGCGTCGCGGACGACCAGGCGGTCGACGTCGGGGGCGAGCAGGCGGGCGACGCGGCCGCCCAGCAGGCCGGTGGAACCGGTGATGGCGAGGGTCATGCGGGAGGCAGCGCCCGGAGGCCCGCGGTTCTTCCCGCCGCCGTCAGCGGGCGACCAGCAGGGCCACGCCGAACGCCGCGACCGCGCCGGCCAGCACGAACAGCGTCACGCCCGCCGCCGTGATCCCGGCCGGCCGCCGGCCGCGGGGCAGGTCGTCGAACTCCTCGTCGCGCGGCGTGCCCGGCGCCACGGCGTCGCGCGGGGTCGCGAGCAGCCGGATGCCGCCCGCGAACAGCGACACCACGACGACCGCCGCCCCCAGGGCCACGACGACCACGAGCAGGAACTGCAGCCACTGGATGGTCATCGGGTCCGCCCCTTCTTGCGCGGCCGCCGCACCGCGGTGCCGGCGGCGTTCACCTCGGCCTCCAGGCTGGAGGCGTCGACCCGTTCCGGCCGCGCCTTCAGGAACACCGCCACCATGAAGCCGGCGCCCAGCGCGACGACCAGGCCGACCCCGACCGGGCCGAGCCCGACCAGCAGCGCGGCGAGCGCGCCGACGACCGCCGCCGCGGGCAGGGTCAGCAGCCAGCCGGACACGATGCGTCGGGCGGTGCCCCAGCGCACGGTGGCGCCGCGGCGGCCGAGGCCGGAGCCGATCACGGAGCCGGAGGCGACGTGCGTGGTGGACAGGGCGAACCCGACGTGGCTCGACGCCAGCACCGTCGCCGCCGTGCTGACCTCGGCCGAGAAGCCCTGCGCCGGCTTCACCGCGGTGAGCCCGGTGCCCATCGTGCGGATGATGCGCCAGCCGCCCGAGTACGTGCCGGCCGCGATCGCCAGCGCGCACGCCGCGACCACCCACAGCTCCGGCCCGCTGCCGGGCTGCTGCAGGCCGCCCGCGATGAGCACCAGGGTGATCACGCCCATCGTCTTCTGGGCGTCGTTCGTGCCGTGCGCCAGCGCGACCAGCGACGAGGAGAAGATCTGACCGACGCGGAACCCGCGGCGGCCGTCGGGCAGCCCGTCCGCGCGGCGGGTGATGCGGTAGGCAAGTCGTGTCACCGTGAAGGCGACGAGCCCGGCGGTCAGCGGTGCCAGCACGGCGGGCAGGATCACCTTGCCCAGCAGCACGGACCAGTCGACGGCGCCGAGGCCCGCGCCGACGACGGCGGCGCCGACCAGGCCGCCGAAGAGCGCGTGGCTGGAGGAGGACGGCAGCCCGAAGTACCAGGTGGTGAGGTTCCAGAGGATCGCGCCCATCAGGCCCGCCAGGATCAGCGCCGGCCCGACCCCGGAGGCGCCGTCGGCCTCCGCCGTCAGCAGTCCTCCGGAGACCGTGCGGGCGACCTCCGTCGACAGGAACGCGCCCACCAGGTTCAGGACGGCCGCGACCGCGACGGCGAGCCGCGGCGTCATGGCGCCCGTCGCGATCGGCGTCGCCATCGCGTTCGCGGTGTCGTGGAACCCGTTCGTGAAGTCGAACACCAGCGCGAGCACGATGACGATCACGACCAGGACGAGGGCGGCGGTCATCGCTGACGGCCGCGGGGACGGGTCGGAGGCACGACCCCGGATGCTACGCGGCGGCCCCCGGCGCGGCTCGCCGGGCGATGCACGCGCCGTCGCGCGGGCCCGCGGCCATACTGACGCGATGTTCCGGCGGACCGCGTGGCAGAGCGCCGCAGTCGCCCTGCTCGCGGCCGCGGGTGCGGCGGTGCTGCCGGCGCAGACCGCCCTGGCGGCGACGCCGGCGGAGCGGGTGACGGTCGCCACCGGGCACGACGTCTCCTACCCCCAGTGCGGGCGCGAGCTGCCGGCCCGGGGCGACATCGCCGTGGTCGGCGTGAACGCGGGCACGGGCACGACGACGAACCCGTGCCTCGCCGAGCAGCTGGCCTGGGGCGACGCCCCTGCGGCCGACGGCTCGGCGCGCCTCGCGGACGTGTACGTGAACACGGCGAACCCGGGCCACCTGGGCGGCTGGTGGCCGCGCTCCGACCTCACGCGCACCGGCCTGCCGGTGACGAACCCGGAGGGGCGGTGCATCGGGGCCGAGGACGCCGCCTGCTCCTACGTCTACGGCTGGTCCATCGCCGCGGACGACGCGCTGCGGCGCGGCGTGCCGCACCCCGAGGACCGCACCTGGTGGCTCGACGTCGAGACCATGAACTCCTGGAGCTGGAACCGCGACGCGAACCTCGCGGTGCTGGAGGGCATGGCGGACGCCTTCCGCCAGGTCGGCGGTCGGGTCGGCGTGTACTCGACCACCCGCCAGTGGGCGTCGATCGTCGGGCGCGCGACGCCCGGCAGCGCACTGGCCGGGGTGCCGAGCTGGAACGCCGGAGCGGTCACCCGCGCCGGTGCCGAGGACCTGTGCCGCGCCGCCCCCTTCACCCCCGGCGGCCGCACGGTGATGGCGCAGTGGGTGCAGGACGACCAGGACCACGACGTGTCGTGCACCGCCGGCGTCGCCGGCTCCACCCCGTCGGTCAGCGGCACCGCCGCGGTGGGCGGGCGGCTGCTGGCCGAGTCCGGCGCGTGGGGGCCGGCGGGCGTCGGCCTGGCCTACCGATGGCTGCGCGACGGGGTGCCGATCCCGGGCGCCACGGCACCGGTCTACGTGCCGGTCGCCGCCGACGCCGGCGCCGCGCTGTCGCTGCGCATGACCGGCAGCCGAGCCGGCGCGCCCTCGCTGTCGCTCACCAGCGCCGCGGTGGCGGTCGCGGCGGCGGAGGCGCCGTCGACGCCGAGCGGCTCGCCCGCCGCCCAGGACCCGACCGGCTCGCCCACCGCCCCCGCCTCGCCGTCGGCGGACCCGGCGCCCGGCGCCTCCGGGTCGACCCCGGCGACCGGCGCACCGACCCCGCCCGCCGAGGACACGACGCGCAGCGCGTGACCCCGGCCGGGCGCCGCGAATGGTTCATACTCGCCGCATGACCCGCCGTCGCGTCACCGTGCTCGCCTCGCTGCTGACCGCTGCCCTGGTCGGGGCCGGGGCGGCTCCCGCGCTGGCCGACGGCGGTTCCGTGGGCGCGGACGTCAGCCGCTACCAGTGCGGGCGCCCGTGGCTGAACGGGCAGGCGTTCGCGATCGTCGCGGTGAACAACGGCCTGCCGACGGCCGCTAACCCGTGCCTGGCGGAGCAGCTGACGCTGGCGTCGCTGACCCCCGGCGCGGGGCACCCGGCCGTCTCCGTCTACGTGAACACGGCCAACCCGAAGCCGGCCGCCGCCGCGTGGTGGCCCTCCTCGAACCGCACCAGGCGGGGTGCCGCCGTCAAGACGCCCTACGGCTCCTGCACCGGCGGCGCCACCGCGGCCTGCTCCTTCGTCTACGGCGCCTCCCTGGCGCTGGACGACCTGCAGGTGCAGGGCGTGCCCGCCGGCGTCGCCGCCCGCTGGTGGCTGGACGTGGAGGCGGCGAACAGCTGGAGCACCAGCACGGCCCGCAACCGCGCGGTGCTGGAGGGCATGACGACCCGCTTCACGGCCGCGGGCCAGAAGGTCGGGCTGTACGCGCTGTCGCACGAGTTCCGCGACCTGATCGGCCCGGTGCCCGCCACCAGCCCGCTCTCCCCGCTGCCCAGCTGGCTGGCCGGCGCCGCCGACCAGGGCCACGCCGGGAAGGTCTGCTCCCGGGAGCCGCTGACGAAGGGCCGCGTGCTGCTGGCGCAGTGGGAGACCCGCAGCGGGACGGACCGCCTGGACGCCGACCTGGCCTGCACCGTGCTGTCGCCGGCGCCCAAGCCCTCCGTGGCGGGGGTCAAGGCGGTGCGCGGGAGGCTGACGGCGCGGACCGGCGCGTGGGCGGTCGGCGCGAAGCTGGCCTACCGCTGGACCCGTGACGGCGCGCCGATCGCCGGGGCGACGAAGGCCGCCTACACCGCGGTGAAGAAGGACGCCGGGCACCGCATCGCGGTGGTCGTCACCGGTACGCGCGACGGGTCCAGCCGGGCCGAGAAGACCAGCGCCGCGGTGAAGGTCCACCGCTGACGCGGGCTCACACCGACCGGTCGGGCGCGTGGCGCAGGCTTGCGGCCATGAGCACCGACCCGCAGTTCGACGACGTCACCGGCGTCGAGGCCGACACCGCCGACGTCCTGGACCAGGCCGTCCCGATGGGCGGCGACACCGTCGAGGGGGCGCTGGCCTCCCGCGACCGCATCGCGGTGGTCGACGGCGTCGAGGACGAGCAGCTCGAGGAGGACGCCGACGAGGCGGCCGGGGGCGACGGGGTCTGACCTCCGCCCGAATCATGCGCGCGGCTTGACTGGGCGGCATGACCCTGCTGGTGGTGCACGCGCGCCTGATCACGATGGCCGGCGACGACTGCGGGCACGTGCCCGACGGCTGGATGCGGGTGGACGACGGGCGGATCACCGCCCTCGGCGCCGGCGAGGCGCCCCGGATCGACGGCGCCGAGGTGCTGGACGTCGGCGGCGCGTTCGTCGCGCCGGGCTTCGTCTCCTCCCACAGCCACCTGTTCACCAGCGGCGCGCGGGGCCTCGGCGTCGCGGAGACGCTGTACGGCTGGTGCGACTCGATGCTGGGGCTCATGGCGCACGCGACGCCCGAGGACTACTACTGGGCGACGCTGCACGGCTCGCTGGACTTCCTGGCGAACGGCACGACGACCGCCTTCGACTTCACCGACCCGCGCATCCCCTGGGAGCGGATGGTCGACGGCGCGAAGACCGGCGCCGGCGAGCTGCGGCCGTTCGCCCACCAGGCCGCGCAGATCGACGCGAAGCGCGACGCCGGGCTGCGGTTCGTCAACGCCGCCAGCCTGGACGACGCGATCGGCACCGACGAGGAGGTCGTCGACCGGTTCGGGCTGGTGGTCGACCACTGCGCGGCGATCGACCCGGACCTGTGCCTGGGCGCCGCGATCATGGGCGCCGTCCAGTGGTCGCCGCGGGCGAACGCGGCCGAGCTGGAGGTCGCGGCGATGCGGCGCTACGGCGTGATCAACGAGGCGCACTTCCTGGAGACCCGGGAGGAGGTCGAGCTGCAGCGCTCCAAGTTCGCCCGCTACCGCGACGCCGGCGCGCTCGGGCCGGACATGGTCTTCGGCCACTTCATCCAGACGACGCCCGAGATCATCGCAGAGGCCGCCGCGGGCGGCGCGTCGATGTCGTGGCAGCCCGCCTCCAACGGCCGCCTGGCCAGCGGCACCGCCGACCTGCCGGCGATCCGCGCGGCGGGCATGAAGGTGGGGCTCGGGCTGGACGACCAGGCCTGCACCGACGTCTCGGACCCGTGGCAGAACATGCGCATGGGCGTCTACTCGGTGCGCGCGGCGACGGGCGACCCGCTGTCGATGCTGCCGGAGGACGTGCTGCGGATGGCGACGCTGGGGTCGGCCGAGGTGCTCGGGGTGGACTCCCGCGTCGGCAGCCTGGAGCCCGGCAAGCTGGCCGACTTCCTGGTGGTCGACCCCCGCTCCCCCGACCTCGGGCCGCTCTGGCACCCGGTGCGCAGCTACGTGCTGGCCTGCTCGCTGCGCAACCTCAAGGCGGTCTACGTGGGCGGGGTCCTGGCGGCCGCGGACGGCGTCAGCACGAACCCTCTCGCCCCGCGCGCCGTCGAGGAGGTGCACCGGCGCATGCCGCAGGTCGCCGAACGGGGCGGGTACCCCGTCTGACCCGGACGGCCCGGCGAGGGGTCACCAGACGATGCCGTAGCCCGTCGTCCAGAGGAACGCGGTCAGGGCGCCGAGCGCCAGGCCGAGGAACGCCGGCACGAACCCCGAGCGGCGGGCACCGGCGCGGGCCAGCCCGATCAGGCCGAACAGGATCGCCAGCACCGTCGGCACGAACGACAGCACCAGGCCGATGAACAGCGGGATGATCCCGACGACGAGCCCCGTGATGCCGAGCACCAGCGCCGCGACCGCCAGCCCGTTGGGCCGGGGCGCGAATGGGTCGTGCACGACGGTGATCGCCCGGTCGGAGGTCTGCGGCATGCGCTCATCCTCCCGGAGCCGGGTCGCAGCCCGCTGTGCCGGGGCCCGACGTCCCCTGAGCGCTCGGGGCGCCGGCGGTCAGCCCCGGGCGATGGTGGTGACCGCGGCCGCGACCCGGCCGAGCGGTCCCACGCCGAAGCCCGGCGACACCAGCCGGCCCAGCCGCGTCTCGCGCAGCCGGTCGCCGTTGGCGCGTATCGTGTGCCACGTGCGCAGGCCGCTGCGGGTCAGGCGCGGCACGGAGGTGACCGTGCGGGTCGAGACGGCCACCGCCAGCCGCGGCTCGAAGCGCACCCGCTTGCTGCGCCCCAGCCGCATCGACAGGTCCAGGTCGTCGTGCACCCCGGGGTCGGTGCGGTGCACCGCGCCCCGCACCTCCTCCCAGACGCTGCGCCGCATCGCGAAGTTCGACCCGTACAGCGGCACCTGGCCCAGCGTGATGCCGAGCACGCCGAAGTAGGCGCCGTGGTAGCCGGCGCTGGCCAGCAGCCGGCGCGCGGGGCTGAGGTCGGCGAACACGCCGCGGCCGGTGACGGCGGCCAGCGCCGGGTCCACGGCGAAGACGCCGCGGATCTCCCGCAGCCAGTCGGTCGGCGGCAGCGAGTCGGAGTCGAGGCGGGCGATCAGGTCGCCCGACGCCTCGTCGTAGCCGCGGGCGGCCGCGGCGGCGATGCCCGGGCCCTCCGACGGGATCACCCGGGCGCCGGCCGCGCGGGCCACCAGCGCGGTCTCGTCGCTGGAGCCGTCGTCGACGACGAGCACCTCGTGGGCGCGCACGTCCTGCCGGGACAGCGCCTCCAGGCACAGGCCGAGGTAGGGCGCATCGGCGCGCACGGGGACGACGACGGAGATCCGGGGGCGCTCCGAGGTGATCACGTGTCCCATCAAACCCTGCTCACCGGGACAATGGGTGGCTGACACCTTGGAGGAACCCCATCCCCGACACGCAGGCGGGCCGCGTCGCGGTCTACATCGACTTCGACAACATCCTGATCTCCCGGTACGACGAGGTGCACGGGCGCGGCGACTTCCACCGCGACCGGCAGCGGGCCCACGCCGGCTCGCTGTCCGAGCAGGCCTTCGGCGAGAAGCTGGAGGCGGCGACGGTCGACGTCGGAGCGATGATCGACTTCGCGTCGTCCTTCGGCACGCTGGTGCTGACGCGCGCCTACGCCGACTGGTCCTCGGCGGTCAACGCCCGGTACCGCGGGCAGCTGGTCGGCCGCGCCGTCGACCTGGTGCAGCTGTTCCCGGCCGCCGCGTACGGCAAGAACGGCGGCGACATCCGCCTGGCCGTCGACGCGGTGGAGGACATGTTCCGCCTGCCCGACCTGACCCACGTGGTCATCGTCGCGGGCGACAGCGACTACATCGCCCTGGCGCAGCGCTGCCGGCGACTCGGCCGCGTGGTCGTCGCGGTGGGCGTGGCGGAGTCGACCAGCCGTGCGCTGGCCGCCGCCTGCGACGAGCTGATCACCTACGACGCGCTGCCCGGCGTGAAGCCGGTGCCGCCGCGCTCGCACGACGACGCCCCGCGCGGGCGCCGTCGGGGACGCCGGGAGTCCGACGCCCCGGCGCCGACCCCGGAGGCGGACGACTCCTCGGTGCTGATCCAGGACGTGGACGACCCCGACGACGAGGCCCGCCTCGACGACGACGAGGGCGAGGACCCGCAGGTGCTGGCCACCGAGCTGCTCGTCAGGGCCCTGCAGCTGGGGCACGGCCGCGGCGACGACGCCGACTGGCTGCACAACAGCCAGGTGAAGGAGCAGATGAAGCGCCTGGACCCGTCGTTCAGCGAGCGGCGGCTGGGCTTCCGCTCCTTCAGCGACTTCCTGCGCAGCCGCGCCGACTTCATCGAGGTCGACGAGAGCAGCACCGCCCGTCTGGTCCGCCTGATCGCCTGACCCCGTCTTCGCCGTTCAGGAATTCCTTGCGCGGAGCCCCAGGAATTCCTGAACGGCGAACACGCTCTTCGGGCGATCCGGCCTGCCTCAGCGGCCGAGCAGCAGGGCGACGCCGGGCAGCAGCAGGGCGGCCGAGCCGGCCGCGGTGAGGCCGAGCAGCCCGACCAGCCAGGTCACGCGCACCCGCGCGGCGCGGCGCACGTCGCGGGCGAGGCCCGCGAAGGCCACCAGCAGCTCGGGCCCGGCCTCCTGCACCGGCTGCCACGAGCGCACGTCGTCGAACCGCTCCACGAGCGCGTCGACCTCGGCGGGGCTCAGCCGTCGCGGCTGCGTCAGCAGGAAGCGGCACAGCTCTTCGGCCCGCAGCACGTGCGCGCCCCGCGACTGGGCGCGCACGACGATCCGCGTGGTGCCCAGCACCGCGATCACCGGCCGCACGACCGGCCCCTCCGCCAGCACCTCCGAGACGATCCGGTCGACGCGGCGCGCCTGCGCCTGCGCCCGCTGCGCGGACGGCCTGCCCGCGCCGCCCATCAGCACGGTGCCGCCGCGGGCTCCGACGTGGGCGCCCTCGTGGGCCTTCACCTCGACGGTGAACACGCCTCCGGGGCCGACGACCAGGTGGTCGATGTCGGCGCCGTCGCGGCCGACGGGCACCGAGTGGAAGACGGTCCAGCCCTCGGGCAGCCCGGCGAGGCGGCCGGCGACGACCCGCTCCCCCATCGCCCCCGCGTACCAGGACAGCGCCTGCGGACCGACTGGGTCGACGCCGACGGCCTGCTCGAGGCGCGTGCGGGGCCGCAGCGCCGCTCGGGCGCGCAGCACCTGCTCGATCAGCGACTGCGCGGGAACGCGGTCGCGCATGCGGGCCGCGTCGGAGGGCTGGTGGGTCACCGTGGGCGCGGCGTGGTCGGTCATCCTGCGACCGTAGGCAGCGCGGGGCCCGGCCCGTCAGCCCCGCTTGGGGCGCCCCGAGCACGGGTGCCCCTCCCCCCGGGGCCGCGGATGTGCGGGTTCGGCGGTCCTCAGTAGGCGACGGAGTCGCGCAGCAGCGGGCAGGTCATGCAGTGGCCGCCGCCCCGACCGCGGCCGAGCTCCGCACCGCGGACCGTCAGCACCTCGACGCCGGCCGCCGTCAGCAGGTCGTTGGTGTGCGTGTTGCGGTCGTAGGCGAACACCGTGCCCGGCCGCACCGCGACGACGTTGTTCGCGCTGTCCCACTGCTGCCGCTCCGCGGCGAAGTCGTCGCCGCCCGTGTTCACGACGGTCAGGGCGTCCAGCCGCAGCGCCCGCCGCAGCACCTCGGTGAACGGCCGCGACTCCTGCTGCACGTGCAGGCCGCCGGCGGCGCCCGGCCGCAGGGTGAAGGTCGTCAGCTCGTCGACGATCGTGCGGTACACGGTCACCACGTCCTCCGCGGCGAAGGTGCACACCGTGTCCAGGTGCATCGCCGCCCGCAGCTTGGGCATGCCCGCGACGACCACCTGCTCCGCGTCGCCCGAGGCGAAGAGCGCCTGCGCGAGCTGCCCGATCGCCTGCCGGCTGGAGCGCTCCCCCATCCCGACCGCGACGACCCCGCCGCCCAGGGCCATGACGTCGCCGCCCTCGAGCGTCGCCGATCCCCACCGCTGCTCCGCGTCGCCCCACAGCAGCCGGTCCGACACGGGCGCGAAGTCCGGATGGAAGCGGTAGACCGCCTGCATCAGCAGGGTCTCGTCGCGGCGGGCCGGGAAGAACAGCGGGTTCAGCGTGAAGCCGTCGCCGATCCAGCAGGTGGTGTCCCGCGTGTAGAGCATGTTCGGCAGCGGCGGCATCAGGTAGTCCGACGGGCGGCGGTCGGGGCCGGTGGGATGCAGGTAGTCGGGCCTGCTGGCGCCCGGCAGGTCCTCCACCGCCATCCCGCCGATCAGCAGCCGCGCGAGGGCCGCGGAGGGCAGGTCCTCCAGGTGCGCGCGCACCGGGTCGACGAAGACGGGCCCGACCTCGTTCGCCGTGATCTTGCGGTCGAGCAGCCAGTCGCGGGCGCCGGGGGCGTCCATCGCCTCGGCCAGCACGTCGTGCAGCTCGAGCACCTCCGCGCCCTGCCGCTGCAGCTCGCCGACGAAGGCCGCGTGGTCGCGCTGGGCCTCCTCGACCCAGAGCACGTCGTCGAACAGCAGGTCGTCGCGGTTGCCCGGCGTCAGCCGCTCGTGCGCCAGGCCCGGCCGGCACACCAGCACGCGGCGCAGCGCGCCGACCTCCGAGGGGACGCCGAAGGCGGGGCTCGTCATCGGGTCAGCCTGGCAGAGCGGGCGCGCGGGCGCCCGACCGGATCAGGCCAGGGTGCGGCCCTCGGTGGTCGTGGAGCCGCTGGTCGAGCCGGATGCGCCGCCGACCTGCCCGGCGCGGTCGGCGGCGATGCGCTGCAGCTCGGCCTGCGCCTGCTCGGCGAACGCCTGGAACTTCTCCACCGAGATCACGCGGGCACCGCCCGGCACCACCGACTGCACGCAGAAGGTGCCGATGTTCTCGCCCTGCTCGTTCTTCAGCGGGGCCCCGACGTACGACCGGGCCTGCACCACGTCGCCCAGCGCGCTGTACTTGAACCGCTCGTCGCGCTGGGTGTTGTCGATCACGACGGTCTCGTCGCCCTGCACCGTGACCCGGCAGATGGAGAGGTCCAGCGGCACGTCGCGGGCCGACGGGCTGGTGTTCGCCGCGTAGAACTGGCGCCCGCCGTCGATCAGGCTGACGTAGGCGACGTTCGTGCCGAGCACCCTCCGGGCCTCGGCGACCAGGCGCTCCAGCCCGGGGTGGCCCTGCTCGGGCGCCTCCTCGATGATGCGGCGGGCCGGCTCCCACTGCCACTCGCGGGCGGGCAGGGCGGTCGGCAGGCGCTCCGCGTCGAGGCGGCGCGACTCGTCCAGCGCCGGGGCGCAGACCTCGGCGAACCATTCCGACCAGTCGGCGTACAGCTGGGGCGATCCGTAGGGCCGGCCCGCCTCGGGCTGCGGCGCCTGCAGGTCCATGAACTCCACGCCCTCGAAGCGGCCGACCAGCTCGCGGGTCACCGCGTTCAGCCGGTCCGCGTTCTTCTGCGCGATGCGGGCGGCGACGCCCCGGTAGTGCGGCAGGGCGGCCACGGGGTGGATGCCGGCCACGACGACCCTGGCGGACGGCTTGCACTCGCTCGTCACCTTGGCGAGCAGGCGCTCCATGTCGCGCCGGTACTCGTCCGCGGGCGTGAGCCGCACGGCGTCGTTCATGCTCAGCACCAGCAGCACCAGGTCGTGCGCGGCGAGGTTCTGGTCGACCAGCCACGGGATGACGCCCGCCAGGCTCATCAGCTCGTTGCCGACGAAGCGCACGTCGGTGGGCCGCTGCGTGCGGCGCGTCAGCGCGCGGCCCAGCTGCCCGGTCAGCGCCAGCTCGTGGGTGACGGTGCCCCAGCCGTGCGTGGGGCCGTTGCCGATCATCAGCACGCGGTCGGGATCCTCGGCGCCCGAGACCACCTCCGCCTTGTCGCGGGGCACGGGGACCTTCTCCTGGTCCAGCAGCATCTTCGCGTACCAGAGCTTGGCTGCTGCCCGCAGGGCTCCACGGCCGATCATCGATTGCGCCTCTTCCATGAGCTCGTGCGGTCCAGTCTCCGCGGAAGCATCGCCCGCGGCCGTCCCCGGTTCGGGGAGGTCGGCACCCCCAGAGGTGGGGTGCGCGCCACCGGGTCAGCCGTGCAGCTCGGCGAAGCGGCGCAGCAGCAGCGGCGGCGCGACGACCTGCGCACCGCGCAGCACCTCGGCGATCGCCGGCAGCTCCGACTCTGCGAAGTAGCCGTGACGGGCGTAGACGGTGGCCCGCTCGATGAAGTCCGCGGTCGTCGGCTCGGGATGGAACTGGCTGGCCAGCACGCTGCCCGCGCGGTACAGCTGCACGGGGCTCACGTCGTTCGTCGCCAGCAGCACCGCGCCGGGCGGCACGGCGGGCGCGGATTCCTTGTGCCCCGTCAGCGCGGCGAACTCGTCGGGCAGGACGCCCACCACCGGGTCCTCCCGCCCCGCAGGGGTCAGGCGGCTCGTCGCGGCCGACACCGGCTCGGGGTGCGTGCGGTCGACCTCGCCGCCCAGCACCCGGGTCAGCACGCCGATGCCGAAGCAGGTCAGGAAGACCGGTGCGCCGGACGCCAGCGCCCGCTCGGCCAGCGCGGCGATCTGCGCCTCGGCCAGGCGCTGCCCCGGCGACTTCGACTCCTCGGGGTCGGTGACGGAGTAGGGGCTGCCGCCCGCCAGCACGCCCGCCGCGTCCTCGAGCAGGCCGTCGGGCAGCGGCTCGGCGTCGACGCGCAGCGCGGTCAGCCGCTCCCCCAGCCCGCTGGCCCGGCGCATCGCCGCCAGCTCCGCGGCCCGCGCGTCCGCCTCCGGCCGCGCCTGCAGCAGCACGAACGGGCGGGGCACGGCACGACCCTAACCGCGGCCCGGCGGGCATACCGTGGGCGGGAGTCGAGGGAAGGCGGTGCCGGATGGCGGTCGGCGTCCATGTCAGCGCGCTGCGGCTGTTCCGGGTCGGCATCGGCCCGTCGAGCTCGCACACGGTCGGCCCCATGCGGGCGGCGGCCGACTTCGCCGAGCGCCTGCGGGCGGTCGAGGGGCCGGTGGTGCGGGTGCGGGTGCGCCTGCTCGGCTCGCTGGGGGCCACCGGCATCGGCCACGGCACCCCGGACGCCGTGGTCGCGGGGCTGGACGGCCTGGACCCCGGCACCTGCGACCCCGACCGGGTGCGCGGCCGGCGGGACGCGCTGGACGGCTCGCCCGTGTCGATCGGCGGCCACGCGGTGCCGCTGGCGCCGGAGGACGTGGAGCTGGCGCCGCTGACCCGGCTGCCGCGGCACCCGAACGCGATGGTCTGCATCGCCGTCGGCGCCGGCGGGCGCGAGCTGCTGCGCGAGACCTACTACTCGGTGGGCGGCGGCGCGGTGGAGCGGGAGGGCGGGCCCGCGGCCGAGGAGGACGCGACGGCCCTGCCGCACCCCTACGCCAGCGCCGCCGAGCTGCTGCTGATGGCGGAGGCGGCGGGCACGGACATGGCGGGCGTGGCGCTGGCGAACGAGTGCGCGCTGCGTCCGGAGGCGGAGGTGCTGGCGGGCCTCGACGCGATCCACGCCGCGATGGCGGCGTGCGTCGAGGCCGGGCTGTCGACCCCCGGCGTGCTGCCCGGCGGGCTGCAGGTGCGGCGGCGGGCGCCCGGCATCGCGGCGCGGCTG
>JAKONM010000231.1 GCA_022701925.1 Microbacteriaceae bacterium | reverse complement strand
GACGGGGCTGACGAAGGCCGAGATCCTCGAGTCGGTGCAGGGCTACCGCCAGCGGTACCGGCGCGGCGGCGACAACGCCAGCCTCGAGCGGCAGTTCGAGCGCGACAAGGAGGACGTGCGCGACCTGGGCGTGCCCCTCGAGTCGATCGAGCTGCCCGCCGACCAGGGCGCGGTGCAGTTCACCCGCTACCGAATCACGAAGGGCGAGTACGACCTGCCCGCCGACGTGGTCTTCACGCCGCAGGAGATCGCGCTGCTGCAGCTGGCCTCCCTGGCCTGGCGCGAGGGCTCGCTGTCCGGGGAGTCGCGGCGGGCGCTGATGAAGCTGCGCTCGCTCGGCGTCGACTCGGAGGCCCCGCTGATCGGCTTCGCCCCGCGCCTGCGCGCCAGGGACGCCGCCTTCGACCCGCTGCGCGCGGCCATCGAGCGGCGCAGGGCGGTGCGCTTCGGCTACCTGAAGCCGGGGGAGCAGCGGGTGCGGCGCCGCGAGCTGCAGCCGGCCGCGCTGGTGCAGTTCGGCGGGCGCTGGCACGTGCACGGCCAGGACGTGGGCGCCGGTGCGCGCCGCACCTTCCTGCTCAGCCGCATCACCGGCGCGGTGGAGGAGACGGGACAGACCTTCGAGCCCTTCGAGGGCGACCCGGCCGAGGAGGCGCGGCAGGGCCTGCGCGACGTGACCGCGGCCAACCGCGCGCTGCTGCAGGTGGAGCCGGAGACGGACGCCGCCGCCCGCCTCGGGTCCCGCGGGGAGGACGCCGGCGACGGCCGGCTGGCGCTGCACTACCCGGACGTGGCGCTGTTCGCGGACGAGATCACGGCCTTCGGGCCGGAGGTGCTGGTGCTCGAGCCGCCGGAGCTGGTCCGGGCGGTGCGCGACCGGCTGCGCGCGGTCGCCGCCGACCACGGGGCGTCGCATGGCTGAGGCGCAGCCGCTGCGGGTGCAGGACCGCCTCGCCTTCCTGCTGGCCCTCGTGCCCTACCTGCTCGACAACGACGGCATCCCGGTGGCGCAGGCCGCCGCCCACTTCGGCGTGGGGGAGCAGCGCATCCGCGACGCGGTCACGCTGATCGCGGTGTCCGGGGTGCCGGGGGAGACCCGCACCTACCAGCCGGGCGACCTGTTCGACATCGACTGGGACCGGTTCGACCAGCGCGACGAGATCGCCATCACCCACCAGGTGGCGATCGACGACTCGCCCCGCTTCTCCGCGCGGGAGGCCGCGGCGCTGATCGCCGGCCTGCAGTACGTGGCCGCCCTGCCGGCGAACGCCGACCGCGAGACGGTGGCCACCCTCACCGCAAAGCTGCAGCGCGCCGCGAGCGGCGCACCCGCGCCGGTCGCCGTGGAGGGCGGGGCGGACGCCCTGCTCGGCGCGGTCCGCGACGCGGTCGACGCCGGCCGGGTGCTCGTCTTCGACTACCTGAACGGGCGGGGGGAGCGGGAGCAGCGGGAGGTCGAGCCCCTGCGGGTCGAGTCGGTCGACGAGTCCTGGTACCTGCGGGCCTGCGACCGGTCGCGCGGCGCGCTCAGGACGTTCCGGCTCGACCGGATGCGGGGCGTGCGCCCCGACCCGGATGCGACGCCCCAGCGGCCCGCCGACCTGACGCTGCCCGAGCGGATCTTCCAGCCCTCCAAGCAGGACCTGCAGGTGCTGATCGAGGTGGCGGAGGCCGCGCTGCCGCTGCTGGCCGACTACCTGGGCGACCGGCCCGTCCTGGAGAAGGGCTCCCGCCGCGGCAGGGTGCGGACGCGCCTGCGGATCGCCCACCTGCACGGCCTGAAGCGCCTGGTCGCCAGCCGTCCCGGCCTCGTCGAGGTGCTGGAGCCGGCGGAGGCGCGCGAGGCGGTACGCGAATGGGCCCGCGCGGGTCTCGATCGGTACGGCAGGACCTGACCCGGCCCGATGAAGTGCGCTCGAACCCGCGTGCGGCGCCCCCCGCGGGGGACATCCGTGCCTACACTGCGGAGCAGACCGAATCGGAAGTCCCGGTCGGCTTACGGCATCGCAGCCGGAAACGGAGCAGCACATGCCTTTCGGCAACCTCACCGGTGTCCACCTCCTCGTCGTCGTCGCGGTCGTGCTCGTGCTCTTCGGCGCGTCCAAGCTGCCGATCTTCGCCAAGGGCCTGGGCCAGTCGATCAAGATCTTCCGCAAGGAGATCAACGACGTGAAGGACGACATCAAGGACGAGCGCAAGGACGCCGCGAAGGCGGACGCCGAGCGCGAGGTCGTCTACACGAACGAGGCCCCGGCGACCCCGCAGGCGCGTCGCTCGCCTGACGAGCGCTGACCGCCACCGCGCCCCGCTCCGCACGGGGCAAGCGGAAGGCCCGCGACGACGAGGGCCGGATGCCGCTGATCGAGCACCTGCTCGAGCTGCGGCGCCGCCTGATGTGGGCCGCCCTGGGCGTGCTCGGCGGCGCGGTCGTGGGCTGGTTCGCCTCGGAGTGGGTGCTGAAGATGCTCAGCGACCCGCTGCAGTCGGCGGGCGACTCCCGGCTCAGCGGGCTGAACTTCCCGACGATCACCAGCGCCTTCGACGTGCGCCTGGAGATCGCGGTCGTGGTGGGCATCGTGATCACGAGCCCGATCTGGCTGTACCAGATCTTCGCCTTCCTGACGCCGGCGTTCACGCGTCAGGAGAAGAAGTACGTCTTCGGCTTCTTCTTCAGCGCCGTGCCGCTGTTCCTCGGCGGGTGCGCGGCGGGGTTCCTCGTGATCCCGCACATCGTCGCGCTGATGATCGGCCTGGCCGACAGCGGCGAGTCGCTCATCGACGCGAAGAGCTACCTGGACTTCGCGCTGCGGCTGATGCTGGTGATCGGCATCGCGTTCGTGCTCCCGGTGTTCCTGGTGCTGCTGAACTTCGCCGGCGTGATCTCCGGCAAGGCGATCCTCAAGTCGTGGCGCATCGCGATCCTGGTGATCACGCTGTTCACGGCCATGGCGACCCCGTCGGCGGACGTCATCTCGATGGTCCTGCTGGCGCTGCCGATGATCGCGCTGTACTTCGCGGCCGTGGCCGTGACGCTCGCCCACGACCGGCGCATCGCCAAGCGCGACGCAGCCGTCCTCGAGGACGCGGGTAGCCTGTAGGGGTGATTCCCCGACCGGTGGATTCCTCCGCCGGAACGGCCGTGCTGTCGCCGGCGGAGCGGTACGCCGCCTCCCGCCGGCGCGGCACGCACCCGGCCGTCGAGGCCTTCCGGGCCGGGCTCTCGTTCGACCTCGACCCGTTCCAGATCGACGGCTGCGTCGCGATCGAGGACGGCGAGAGCGTGCTGGTGGCCGCGCCGACCGGCGCCGGCAAGACGATCATCGCCGAGTTCGCGGTCTACCTGGCGATGGCGAGCCCGCGCGACAAGGTCTTCTACACCGCGCCGATGAAGGCGCTGTCGAACCAGAAGTACGCCGAGCTGGTCGACGTGTACGGACCGGACCACGTCGGCCTGCTGACCGGCGACACCGCGGTGAACCCGCGAGCCCGGGTGGTCGTCATGACCACCGAGGTGCTGCGCAACATGCTCTACGCGGGCAGCGACCTGCTCGACGACCTGGCGTGGGTCGTGATGGACGAGGTGCACTTCCTGGCCGACCGCTTCCGCGGGGCGGTGTGGGAGGAGGTGATCATCCACCTGCCGCAGCGGGTGCGGATGGTCTCGCTGTCCGCCACCGTGTCGAACGCCGAGGAGTTCGGCGAGTGGCTGCAGGCCGTGCGCGGCACCACCCGCATCGTGGTCTCCGAGGAGCGGCCCGTGCCGCTGGAGCAGCACGTCCTGATGCGCTCCAAGCTGGTCGACCTGTTCGACGCCACCCAGGCTGCGAGCGGCGGCGCCGCGCGAGTCAACCCGGAGCTGCTGCAGATGTCCCGGCACGCGGGCCGCACGATCTCGAGCCGCCAGGCGCAGGACGTGGGCCGCCGGCACTCGAAGGGCGGCGCGCCGAGGTCGTTCGGCATGCCCCGCAGCGCGATCGTCGACCTGCTGGACGAGCACCACCTGCTGCCGGCCATCTTCTTCGTCTTCAGCCGCGCGGGCTGCGACGCCGCCGTGCGGCAGGCGATGCGCGACGGCATCCGGCTGACCGAGGCGTGGGAGCGGGAGGAGATCCGCGCGGTCGTCGAGGAGCGCTGCCGCACGCTGCTGGACGAGGACCTGGCCGTGCTCGGCTACTGGGAGTGGCTCGAGGGGCTGGAGCGGGGCGTCGCCGCGCACCACGCCGGACTGCTGCCCGCCTTCAAGGAGGTGGTCGAGGAGCTGTTCCAGCGCAAGCTCGTGAAGGCCGTCTTCGCCACCGAGACGCTGGCGCTCGGCATCAACATGCCGGCGCGCACGGTGGTGCTGGAGAAGCTGGAGAAGTTCAACGGCGAGGCCCGCGTGCCCATCACGCCGGGGGAGTACACGCAGCTGACGGGCCGGGCCGGGCGCCGCGGCATCGACGTCGAGGGCCACAGCGTCATCTGCTGGCAGGACGGCCTGGACCCCCAGGCCATCGCCTCCCTGGCGTCCCGCCGGTCGTACCCCATGAACTCCTCGTTCAAGCCGACCTACAACATGGCCGTGAACCTGATCGAGCAGTTCGGCCGCGACCGCACCCGCACGATCCTCGAGTCGTCCTTCGCGCAGTTCCAGGCGGACCGCGCGGTCGTGGACCTGGCGCGCAAGGTGCGCCAGCAGGAGGAGTCCCTGCGGGGCTACGAGAAGGCGATGCAGGACGACACCGGCGTCTCCGGGGACGTCGTCGAGTACGCGTCGCTCCGCCGCGAGATCAGCGACCTGGAGCGCGCCGGGGCGAAGCCCGGCGACCAGTCGGCCAAGCAGCGCGAGCGGCGGCAGCGCGAGATCGCCGACCTGCGGCGCCGGATGCGCTCCCACCCCGCCCACTCGTCGCCCCGCCGCGAGGAGCTGTCCCGCTGGGCTGAGCGCTGGTGGCGCCTCAAGCGCCAGACGGAGGCCGTGCAGGCGCAGATCGCGACCCGCACGGGCGCCGTCGCCCGCGTCTTCGACCGCGTGGTCGAGGTGCTGCTGGCCGAGGGCTACCTGCGGGCCGACGAGGAGGGCGGCGTCGGCCTGACCTCCCACGGCCGCGCGCTCGCCCGCATCTACGGCGACCGCGACCTGCTGCTGGCGGAGAGCCTGCGGCGCAGGGTCTGGGACGGGCTCGACGTGCCGTCCTTCGCGGCGCTGGCCACCGTCTTCGTCTACGAGGCCCGGCGCGAGGAGGGCTCGGCGGACGAGCGCTGGCTGCCGAAGGGCCCGTTCCGCGAGGCCTGGAACCGGCTCGAGGGCCTCTGGGAGCGGCTGGACGACCTGGAGCGGTCGCACCGGCTGCCGGGCTCCACCGTGCCGTCCGTCGGGCTGTGCGCCGCGATGCACCGCTGGGCGCGCGGCGGCGCGCTCGACGCCGTGCTGCGCGAGGCGGACCTCGCAGCGGGCGACTTCGTGCGCTGGACCAAGCAGGTCGTGGACGTGCTGGACCAGATCCAGCAGGTGTCCGAGGGGAGGACGGCCAAGAGCGCCCAGCAGGCGATCGAGGCGATCCGCCGCGGCATCGTCGCCTACTCGAGCGTCGGCTGATGGCCGTGCTCACCCGCCCCGCGCCGACGGGGGTGCGGGCGCGTCGACGGCGCGACGCCCTGCCGCACCGCGCGATGCGGCTGCCGCTGGCGCTGCTCGTCGCCGCCGCCGCCGGGCTGGTCTACCGCTTCGCCTTCCCGGCGCCGAACGTCTGGATCCTGGCCTTCGTCGGCGTCGGCGCGGTGCTGCTGGCGCTCCGCGGGCGGGGGTTCTGGACCGGCGCCCTCACCGGCTTCGTCTTCGGCCTGGCCTTCTGGCTGTCGCTCATCGACTGGATCTCGCTGTTCCTCGGGGCGCTGCCGCTGGCGGCGCTGGCGACCCTCCAGGCGCTGCTCGTGGCGGGCGGCGCCGGCCTGATCGCCCTGGCGTACCGCTCGCTGCCCCTGCTGTGGAGCTCCCGCTGGGGCCGGATCGGGCTCACGCCCCTGGTCGTCGCGGCCGCCTGGACCTGCCGCGAGGTCGTGGCGGGCACGTGGCCCTACGGCGGTTTCGCGTGGGGGCGCCTCGCGCTCAGCCAGTCGACCAGCCCGTTCGCGCCGCTGGCCGCCTGGCTGGGGCTGGCGGGCCTGGGCTTCGTGCTGGCCTGGCTGACCGCCGTCGCGGTCGCGCTGGCCGTCGAGCCCCGCCGCGACCTCGCCGCCCTGCGACCGGACCGCGCCGCTTCGGTGCTGCCGCGTCTGCTGGTGGTCGCGCTGCTGCCTGCCGTCCTGCTGATCGGCGTGCCCGCGTTCCCCATCACCGTGAACGGGTTCCTCCGCGTCGCCGCGGTGCAGCCGAACACCCACGCCGGCTACTTCGACCCGAAGAACGACCCGGTGGCGAACCTCCGCGCCACGGTGCAGGCCACGGCACCGGCGGTCGGCCAGGACGTGCAGCTGGTGGTGTGGCCGGAGGGCGCGGCGATGTTCGACCCGCTGCAGGACCAGGGCGTCCGCAATCAGCTGGACCTGGTGGTGCAGGCCGTCGGCGCACCCCTGCTGACCGGTGCCATCACCGAGCGCGGCGGCACCACCTACAACAGCAGCCTGCTGTGGGACGGCGGCGGCGGGCTCACGGACGAGCTGGGCGTCCCCGGTCTCGCCGCGCTCTACGACAAGGTGCACCCGGTGCCCTTCGCGGAGTACGTGCCCGACCGCGCCTTCTGGACGCCCTTCGCCCCGGACCTCTTCAAGCTGATCGGCCGCGACTACGCGATCGGCCAGCGGTCGCCGGTGATGCAGGTCGACCGCACCCGCATCGGGGTCGATATCTGCTTCGACATCGTCGACGACGGGCTGATCCTCGGGTCCGTGCGCGACGGCGCCGAGGTGCTGGTCGGGCAGACCAACAACGCCGACTTCGGCACCACCGACGAGCACGAGCAGCAGCTGGCGATCGCGCGCCTGCGGGCGATCGAGACGGGCCGCTCCGTGATCACCGCGTCGACGGTCGCCTCGACGACGGTGATCGGCCCCGACGGCGCCACCATCCGCGGCTCGCAGCCCTTCCGCGCCCAGACCGTGATCGCCGACGCGCCGACGGCGGACGGGACCACCCCGGCGGTCGCGTTCGGCGTCGGGCTCGGGGCCGCGATCGCGCTGCTGGGCGGCGTGCTGCCGCTGCTGGCCGCCCTGCTGGCCCGGCCGCTGCGCCGTCGTGCCCGGCGCGCCTGAGCGGGGGAGGGGGAGCGGCGGATGCCCGAGGGCGACTCCGTCTTCCGGCTCGCCGCGCGCCTGCGCCCCGCGCTGGACGGGCGCCGCCTGGTGGCGGGGGAGCTGCGCGGCGGGCCGCAGGCGGGCGCCGACCTCGCGGGGCGCACGGTGCTGGACCACGAGACGCACGGCAAGCACCTGCTGCAGCGCCTCTCCGGCGGCCTGACCCTGCACACGCACCTGCGCCTGGACGGGTCGTGGACGGTCACCCGCGCGGGCCGGTCGCTGCCGCGCAGCGTGCTGCCGGACGTGCGGGTGCGGCTGGCGACCGAGGACGGTCCGACCGCCTGGGGCGTCTCGGTGCCGATCGTGCGGCTGCTCCCCACGCGGGACGAGACGCAGGTCGTCGGCCGGCTGGGGCCCGACCCGCTGCGGGACGACTGGGACGCGGCGGAGGCCGTGCGTCGCAGCGGCGCGGACCCCGCGCGGCCGGTGCTCGAGGCGATCCGCGACCAGCGGAACCTGGCCGGGCTCGGCAACCTGTGGGTGAACGAGGTGTGCTTCCTGCGGGGCGTGCACCCGCAGACGCCCGCCGGAGACGTCGACCTGGCGGCGATGGTGCGTCTCGCCGCCCGGGCGCTGCGGCACAGCGCGACCAGGCCGCAGGCGTACCAGGTGACCACCGGCGACCGCCGCGCGGGGGAGCAGCACTGGGTGGTGGGCCGAGCGGGGCGGCCGTGCAAGCGGTGCGGCACCCCCGTGATCGGGCGCGGGGTGCATCCCGGCCGCACGTACTGGTGTCCGCGCTGCCAGCCGGACCCGAGCACGCGGACGGGGCCCCGACCGTGACGGTCGAGGCCCCGTTCCTCAGGTCCGGTTGAGCCGGGTCAGGACGCCTTGCGGTCGTCCGTCGTCTTGCCGCGACGCGCCCGCAGGTACTGCAGACGCTCCTCGAGCAGCTCCTCCAGCTCGGCGCGCGTACGGCGCTCGAGCAGCATGTCCCAGTGGGTCCGCGGCGGCTTCTCCGCCTTGGCGGTGCTGGCCGCCAGCGACCCGTCCTCCTCCAGCAGCTGCCCCTCGAGCCCCGTCCTCGGGCTCGTCCAGCGCTCCGGGATCTCCGCCTCGGCCGAGAACGTCACCGAGAACGTGGTCCCGTCCGCCGCCCGGTACTCGCGCACCTGGCGCTCCGAGAACACCACTCCTTCTTCGCTCTGCAGGCTCTGCCCGCCGAGACGCATTCCACGCAGACTTCTGTCGGCCATCGTGTCGAATCCCCTCTCCCCGATGTCCCGGTATAACGGTCCTCCGTCGCGGAGGATTCCTCCGATGGCCTTTCTCAGGGCCTTCTCAGAGGCCTTGAATGCCCCTCGAACACGGGAATGTCGATTCCGCACGGGATGCCGCGGAAACGGGGCGCTCAGCGCAGCGCGTCCCTCGCGAGGTCGGCCCGGTCCGTGACGACGCCGTCCGCGCCGCGGGCCACCAGCTCGCGCATCCGCACCGGGTCGTTCACCACCCACACGTGCACCTCGGCGCCGGCGCGCCGCACCTCGCGCAGCGTCCAGGGCGTCACGAGGTCCGTGCCGAGTGCCCGCTCCGGGATCTGCAGGGCCTGCACCCCGCGCGCCGCCAGGGCGACCAGGGCCGGCTGCCGCAGGCGCACGCCCGCGACCATCAGCGCGACGCCCTCGGCCGATGCGGAGGTCGCGGCTCCGGGCAGCCGCCGCAGCGCGGCCCGACGGCGGGCTGCGGAGAACGAGGTGATCAGCACCCGGCCGGGGGAGTGGGCGGCCAGCACGCTGCGGGCAGCCGGCTCCGCTGCGCCGGCGGCCTTCACGTCGATGTTGAACGGGGCGTCGGGCACCGCGGCGAGGGCCTCGCTCAGGGTGCAGACCTCCGGCAGCGCCTGGCGCAGCTGCGCCAGGCTGAGGCCCGCGACCGGCCGGCCGCCGACCTCCGGGTCGTGGACCAGCACGGCCACGCCGTCGGCGGTCGCCCGCACGTCGGTCTCCAGGTGCGTCGCGCCCGCGCCGAGCGCGGCGCGGAAGGCCTCGATCGAATTCTCCGGCGCGTGCAGCGCCAGCCCCCGGTGCGCGAGGATGCGCGGCAGCGGCCCGGCGAAGTAGGCCGCGCCCGTCACGCGGTCGGAGCGGGGGGCGTTGCGGACGCGCTGCGCGCCGCAGCGGCCGTCATGGCGTCCGGAGCGGCCGCCGGAGCCGCCTGCCCGTCGCCGGCGAGACCGCGCCCGAAGGCGCCGCCGATGCCCTTCAGGGCCTCGGTCAGCTCGGACGGCACGATCCACAGCTTGTTGGACGGGTTCTCCGCGATCTTCGGCAGCGTCTGCAGGTACTGGTACGCCAGCAGGGGGCTGTCGGGCTTGCCCTCGTGGATCGCGTTGAAGACCGTGGTGATGGCCTTCGCCTCGCCCTCGGCGCGCAGCACCCGGGCCTGCGCCTCGCCCTCGGCGGAGAGGATCGCGGACTGCCGCTCGCCCTCGGCCTGCAGGATCGCGGACTGCTTCGTGCCCTCGGCGGTCAGGATCTGCGCGCGCCGGCTGCGCTCCGCCCGCATCTGCTGCTCCATGGAGTCCTGGATGGAGGCGGGCGGCTCGATCGACTTCAGCTCGACGCGGTTCACGCGGATGCCCCACTTGCCGGTCGCCTCGTCCAGCACCACGCGCAGCTGGCCGTTGATGTTGTCCCGGCTCGTCAGCGCCTCCTCCAGGTTCAGACCGCCGACGACGTTGCGCAGGGTGGTGGTCGTCAGCTGCTCGACCGCGACCAGGTAGTTGGCGATCTCGTAGGTCGCGGCGCGGGCGTCGGTCACCTGGAAGTAGACGACGGTGTCGATCGAGACGACCAGGTTGTCCTCGGTGATCACCGGCTGGGGCGGGAACGAGACGACCTGCTCGCGCAGGTCGAGCAGCGGGTTCAGCCGGTCGATGAACGGCACCAGCAGGTGCAGGCCCGGGGTGAGGGTCTTGTGGTAGCGGCCCAGCCGTTCGACCACGCCCGCGCGGGCCTGGGGGATGATCCGCACCGCGCGCGTCAGCACCACGATCACGAAGATCACGACCACGATCGCCAGCACGATCAGGAAGATCTGACCGAGGAATGCTCCGGGTTCGACCATCACGAGGTCCTCTCCTGCAGGCCGGGTGCGGCCTTGGGCGGTGCGGGCGCGACGACGGCCGTCGCCCCGCGGATGGCGACCACGACCAGGCGGGCGCCGGAGGGCACCGCGTCCTGCTCGTGGGCGTCGTCGAGCCGGGCCGTCCAGGTCTCGCCGTTGTCGAGGCGGGCGTAGCCGGCCCCCTCGGCGAAGGCCGTGGTCGCCCGGGCGGACATGCCGGTCAGCGCGTCGACGTTGGTCAGCTCGACCGGCTTCCCGCGCACCAGCAGCCGGTACAGCAGCGGGCGGATGACGAAGACGAGCAGGCCGGACAGGATCGCCGCGGCCACCACCTGCAGCGCGGCGGGCCAGCCGAGCAGCCACGTGCCGAGGCCGCCGACGACGCTGCCGATGGCGATCATCAGGAACACGAGGTTCAGCGTCAGCAGCTCGAGCACGACCGCGGCGACCACGACCACGAGCCACAGCACCCACGTGTACGCGAACAGGTCGGGCATCATGCTGAGGCTCCAGTGATCAGGGCCTGAACGGTAGCACCGCGGGCCTCTCCGGGGGTGTCGCTACCCTCTGCTCCCATGAGCGACACCGCCGCCGAGACGTCAGCCGTGCGCGGTCGCGCACTGATCACCGGGTCCTCCCGCGGCATCGGCGCCGACACCGCGGTGCTGCTGGCGCAGCGCGGCTTCGACGTCGTCGTCAACTACCGCGACGAGCGCAAGGCGCGGCGTGCCGAGCAGACGGTGCAGAAGGTCCAGGAGGCCGGCGGCGAGTCGTTCGCCGTGCGCGCCGACCTGACCGACGGCGTCGCGGTCGAGGACATGTTCCGCCAGGTCGTGCAGCGCTGGGGCGGCCTGGACCTGCTGGTGCTGAACGCCTCCGGCGGCATGGAGGCGGGGGCGGCCGAGGACTACGCCCTGCTGCTGAATCGGGACGCGCAGGTGCGGGTGCTCGAGGCCGCGGTGCCGCTGATGGACCCGGGGGCGCGGGTGGTGTTCGTCACGAGCCACCAGGCGCACTTCATCGCGACCACGCCGACCATGCCCGAGTACGAGACCGTGGCGCTCAGCAAGCGCGCCGGCGAGGACGCCCTGCGCGCCCGGATCCCGGCGCTCGAGGAGCGCGGCATCGAGTTCGTGGTGGTCTCCGGGGACATGATCGAGGGCACCGTCACGGCGCAGCTGCTGAACCGCGCGAGCCCCGGGGCCCTGGACGCCCGGCGCGAGGCGGCGGGCCGCCTGTACAACGTGCAGGAGTTCGCGGAGCAGGTCGCAGCGGCCGCGGTCGAGCCGGTGCCGGCCGACCGCACCCGCTTCGTCGGCGACGTCTCGGGCTTCGCCCCGGTCGGCTGACGTGGCGACGGAGCGCTCGACCGCGCGCCTGATCGTCGCCGACCGCGACGACCGGGTGCTGCTGTTCCTGACCTTCGGCGAGGATCACGCGGTGGCGCCGCGCTGGATCACGCCGGGCGGGGGAGTGGACCCGGGGGAGGACTTCCCGGCCGCGGGAGTGCGCGAGCTGCGGGAGGAGACGGGCCTCGTCGTCGACTCCGTCGGCCCGCAGTTCCACCGGGTGGACGGCCCGGTCGACACGAAGTGGCACCCCTACGAGTTCGGCCGCTGGGCGTGGTTCGCCATCCGCACCGACCACTTCGACCCGGACGACGCGCAGCGGATGCCGGACGAGCTGGTCGACATCGTCGACACCCGCTGGTTCACCGCCGACGAGCTCGCGGCCGCGGCCGAGGAGTACGAGCCCCTCGACCTGCCCGACCTGATCCGGCGCGGCATCGCGACCCTGCCGCCGGCCTGACCGCGGCCGTGCAGGCCGAGTCGAGGTCCGGAGCGGTGCGGGAGTTCCTGGCCGGGGTCGGCGACCTGGGGCGCGGCTTCCGGTTCTGGGCGACCTCGCCCCGCCTGATGCTGCTGGGCGCGGTGCCGCCGCTGATCGTCGGGGCGGTCTGGGCGGCGCTGCTGGTGTGGTTCGCGACGAGCCTGGACGGGCTCGCCGCGACGGTCACGCCGTTCGCCGCCGACTGGGCGGCCCCGTGGCGCACGGCGGTGCGGCTGCTCACCGGCATCGCCCTGCTCGCCGGGGTGCTGGTCGTCGCGGCCCTCACCTTCACCGCCGTGGTGCTCACCGTGGGCGATCCCTTCTACGAGCGCATCAGCCGGGCGGTGGAGCGACGGCTGGGCGATGCGCCGGAGGAGCGGGACGAGCCGCTGCTGCGCGGCGTCGCCCGGGCGGCCGCCGACGGGATCCGCCTGCTGCTGGCATCGCTGGGCGTGGGCCTGCTGGTGCTGCTGCTCGGCCTCGTCCCCGTGGCCGGTGCGGTGCTGGCGGCCGTGGTCGGCGCGGTGCTCGGCGGGCGGCTGCTGGCGGTGGAGCTGACGGGCACCGCCTTCGACGTGCGCGGCTGGACCCTGGCGGATCGCCGGGCGGCCCTCCGGGCGCACCGCGGCCGGTCGCTCGGGTTCGGCGTCGCCGCCTACCTGCTGTTCCTGATCCCCTTCGGCGCGGTCGTCGCCATGCCGGCGGCGGTCGGGGGAGCGGTGGTGCTGAGCCGCGCCGCCGTCGCGGGCCGTCCTGGTCCCGGTCGGTCGTGACCCCTGCTGCATCACTGCTGAATCACCTATGATGCAGCTGTGCGCACCACGGTCGACCTGCCGCCCGCCGTGCACCGGCGGGCGTCCCAGCTGGCCGTCGAGCGCGGCACCTCGCTGTCCGCGGTGGTCGCCGAGCTGACCGTGCGGGGATTGGCCGAGCTCGGGTCGCCGACCCGGCTGGTGCGGGACGCTCGCACGGGGCTGCCGGTGCTGCACGTCGGACGACCCGTGTCGGGCGACGACGTCGCCGAGGCGCTGGCGGACGAGTGACCGTCGCGCTCCTCGACGCGAACGTCCTGATCGCGCTGACGGTCGCCGATCACGAGCACCACGACCGGGTCGGTCGCTGGTTCACCGCGACGACCGCCTTCGCGATCAGCCCCGTCGTGGAGGGGGCGCTGATGCGCTTCCTCGTCCGGCTGGGGGAGTCGACCTCGACGGGCCAGGAGCTGCTCCGCGCCGTGCGCGGCCACCCGGCGTGCGAACGATGGGCGGACGACGCGTCCTACGCGGACGTCGACCTCAGCGACGTCCGCGGCCATCGCCAGGTCGCCGACTCCTACCTCGTCGGCCTGGCCGCGGCCCGCGGCGGCGTGGTCGCGACCCTGGACGAATCACTGGCCCGGCGTCGCCCGGTGAACGTGCTGCTGATCCCGGCTTGAGCCGGTCGAGCTGACATAAGGAACATTATCGGCGGACCGGCCGCACTGCTCTCGCTCGAGCCGATAATGCACATTATGTCAGTCGAAGCGACTCCAACCGTGATCCGGAGCGCTGCGACGATCCTCAGGCGCGCGCGTGCAGCTCCTCGCGGATCGCCTCCAGGCCCGCCAGCAGCTCGGTGAACGACGTGGTCAGCGGCGACAGGCCGATGCGCAGCCCGTCGGGCCCGCGGAAGTCCGGGATCACGCCGCGCCGCTGCAGCGCCGGCACGATCTCGGCGAAGTGCGGATGGTCGACCGTCACGTGCCCGCCCCGCTGCGCAGCGGCCCTCGGGCTCGCCAGCCGGGCGCCGAAGGGCGTCAGCTCCGCGTCGCACCAGTCGACGGCGAACGACGTCAGCTCGACGGACTTGGCGCGCACCGCGGTCATGCCGGCCTCGTCGATCACGCTGAGCATGTCCGCCATCGGCTGCATCGCCAGGATCGGCGGCGTGCCGGAGAGGAAGCGCCGCACCCCGCCGGCCGGCTCGTACCGCTCCCCCATCGCGAACACGTCCTCGGCGCCCATCCAGCCCTGCACCGGCTGGTGCAGGGACCGCTGCAGGTCGCGGCGGGCGTAGACGAAGGCGGGCGATCCGGGCCCGCCGTTCAGGTACTTGTAGGTGCAGCCCACCGCCAGGTCGGCGCCCCAGGCGTCCAGGAACAGCGGCACGGCGCCCACGGAGTGGCTGAGGTCCCAGACCGTCAGCGCTCCGGCCGCGTGCGCCGCCGCGGTCGTCGCGGCCAGGTCGGTGATCGCCGCGGACCGGTAGGCGACGTGGCTGAGCACGACGGCCGCGGTGCGGGGGCCGACGGCCTCCTCGACCTGCGCGGGGGTCGCTCCCCCGTCGTGCGGCGACTGCAGCGGCACGAGGCGCGCGCCCGTCTCGGCGGCGATGCCCTGCAGCAGGAAGCGGTCCGTCGGGAAGTCGCCGGCGGCGCAGACGATCTCGTCCCGGCCCGGACGGGCGGCGAGCGCGGCGCGGATCGCCTTGTAGAGCAGCACGGAGGTGGAGTCGCCGACGACCGTCTGACCGGGCGCGGCGCCCAGCACCACGCGGCCCAGCTCGTCGCCCAGCCGCTCCGGCTCGTCCATCCAGCCCTCCTCCCATCCGCGGATCAGACGGGCGCCCCAGCGCTGCCACGCGAACTGCGCGAGCCGGGAGCCGGTGTGCTGCAGCGGGCGGCCCAGCGAGTTGCCGTCCAGGTAGGCCACCACCTCGTCGGGCAGCAGGAAGCGCTGGCGCAGCGGCGCCAGCGGATCGGCCTGGTCCAGTGCCGCGGCGCGCTCGGCCGGATCGGAGGAGGTCAGGCGGGCGGGGTCGACGGCGGCCCGCCGCGCCGCCGCGTACCAGTCGGCGACCCCGGAGGCGTCCGGCGGCACGGGCCGGTCGAGCGCGACGGTGCGCGCCGGGTCGAGCGGGCCGGAGGCCCATCCGGTCAGCGCCTCGATCAGCGCCCTGCCCGAGAGCCCCGCCTCCCCCAGCGCCAGCACCTCCTCCCGCAGCACGCCGACCGGCCGGTCGCCGTTGCCCAGGTCGGTCCCGTAGCGCAGGCGGCCGCCCGCGGCCACGAAGCGGCGCGCGTTCGACAGCGCCGTGCGGCGCGCCTCGCCCTCGTGCAGCGCCAGGGTCGAGATCCAGGTCGTGGAGGCGGCCATGGCGTCGATCACGCGGTCCTCCAGCCGCTCGGTCCAGGGCACGTGCGCCAGCGCGTGCACCCCCGCCTCGAGCGCCAGCTCGGCCTGCCCCGCGCCCTCGACGTGGGCGACGACCCGCAGACCCGCCTCCCTCGCTCCGCCGACCAGCGCGCGCAGCACGCTCGGGCCGTACGGCGGGGAGTCCGCGTGCAGCACCACCTTCACCAGGTCGAACCGCTGCACCGCCGCCGCCAGCACCGCCGACCTGGCCTGCCCCACGTCCGCGACCTCGCGCACGGCCCCGTCGGGCGCCCACGACCGGCCCTTGGGGTAGCCGCCGGGCGGGGTCAGGAAGGGCCCGGCGATCCGCACCCTGGCCCCGCCCGCGCCGTCGCGCTGCCAGCGCTTCGCCTGGTCGGGCAGCCAGCCCAGGTCGTGCACCTCCACCACCGCGCTGTCCTGCAGCGCGGCGTGATCCACCAGCCCCAGGTGCACGTGGTGGTCCACCACGCCCGGCATCAGCATCGATCGCCCCGTCATCCCGCAATCCTGCCGGTGCGCGACCGCCCGGCGCGCGGCACCATGACCGGATGACGCCTGCGGCCCGTGCCGGGTACCTGATCGCGACGGCGCTCGCCCTGGTGTGGGGGCTGCCGCTCAGCCGCGGTGCCGTGCGTCGGGAGGGCGGCCTCATCGTACTGACCGGACTCCCCCGCTGGGCGTTCGGCCGCGGCGGCACCACCGTGGGCGCCGTCTACCTGACGCGGAACCTCGACTCCCCCGCCGTGCTGCGGCACGAGGCCGTGCACCGCCTGCAGTGGCAGCGGTACGGGCTCACGATGCCGCTCCGGTACGCCCTCGCGGGCCGGGACCCCCGTCGGAACCGGTTCGAGGTCGAGGCCGGCCTCGAGGACGGCGGCTACGGGGCCTGACCCGCGCCCCCGCCTGAGAAGGCTCCGACAGTCCCCCTCAGAATTCGAGGGAATCGTCCGCGCACGCCACGATGAGACGGACGGAAGGGGTCACCCATGGGAGCAGTGCGACTGCAGACGGCCGGGGTGGTCGCCGACGCGGCGGCCGGGTGCGCGGCCCTCGCCGCACCGACGGCGGTCGGCCGATGAGCGCGTCGGACCGTGGAGCCCGATCCGACGTCGCGACCGCGGCCGGCCTCTCCGCGGCGACCGCGGGCGTCATCGGCGCCGCCGCGATCGCCGGCCGCGTGCGCTCGCGCCGCGCAGACCGGCAGGACCCGCAGCGGGCGGAGGCGCGCGCAGCGGGGTCCAGCCGGGCCGGCGCGCCCACTGACGGGCCTGCCGACTCGGGCGACGACGACTCCGCCGCCTCGTCGCGGAAGCGCGCGGCGACGGCTCCCGACCCCGACTCGGCGGGCAAGCCGGAGGGTCCGGAGGACCTGCACAAGGCGACGGTCGTCTACTCGCTGAAGAAGACGATCAGCGAGTTCGGCTCCGACCAGTGCACGGACATCGCGGCGTCGCTCGTCTACTACTCCGTGCTCGCCCTGGGGCCCGGCGTGGTCGCGATCGTCTCGATCCTCGGCCTGCTCAGCCCCAGCACCGTCAACGACCTGCTGGGCCAGGTGCTGCGCCCGGCGCTCGGGGCGGACTCGGACAGCTACTCGATCGTCAGCGGCCTGATCCGCAACGCGTCGAGCGCCCCGGCCGCCGGGGTCGGCCTGGTGGTCGGTGTCGCTGGCGCCCTCTGGTCCGCCTCCGGGTACGTCGGCGCCTTCGGCCGCGCGATGAACCGGATCTACAGCATCCCCGAGGGCCGGCCCGTCTGGAAGCTGCGTCCCACGCAGCTGCTGATCACGATCGCGGTGGTTGTGCTGGTCG
Source organism: Microbacteriaceae bacterium (assembly GCA_022701925.1). Taxonomy (GTDB): domain Bacteria; phylum Actinomycetota; class Actinomycetes; order Actinomycetales; family Microbacteriaceae; genus Amnibacterium. The sequence goes on along the minus strand of JAKONM010000231.1, from coordinate 1,369 downwards.
TCCTCGCGGCCCTGCTGCTGGTGTCGGCCGGTCCGGTGGTGGACGAGGTGGCCCAGGCGATCGGGATCGGCGCGGTGGGCCTCACCGTGTTCCAGATCGTGAAATGGCCGGTCATCGTCCTGATCGCGATCGCCGCGATCGCGATCCTGTACTATTTCTCGCCGAACATCCGGCAGCCGAAGTTCAAGTGGACGAGCACCGGCTCGATCCTCGCGCTGGTCGTGTGGGCGCTGGCCACCGTCGCGTTCGGCCTGTACATCGGCCTCAGCGGCGGCAGCAGCTACAGCAGGTCGTACGGTCCCATCGCCGGGGTCATCATCTTCCTGCTCTGGCTCTGGATCACGAACCTCGCGCTGCTCTTCGGCGCCGAGTTCGACGCGGAGCTCGAGCGCAGCCGCGAGCTGCAGGCCGGCATCGCCGCGGAGGAGCAGATCCAGCTGCCGCCGCGCGACACCCGGCAGTCGGACAAGAAGGCGGACAAGCACGAGAAGCAGGTCGCGCAGGCGGAGCGCCTCAGGCGCTCCCGCGGCCGCAGCGACTGAGGACCGGTGCGGGGTCCTGCGCCGCTCCGTCGCGGCGCAGCACCCCGCGGCCGCGCGGACGTCGTCGTCGCGCGCGGCGGAGGGTCGGGATGGGAGCGATCGGGATCCGCTCCCACCACGTCGGGGCCCGCGGAGCGGGCGGGTCGTCAGCGCGCCAGCGGCAGCGCGATCGCGCCCGTGGCGGGTCGCGGCTCGAAGGCGAGGACGGTCGAGCGGCCCTCCGCCCGGTCCGCCCGCCGGACCAGCGGTCCGACGATCAGGGCCAGGGCCAGGGACGCCACGCACCACGCGGTGATGCCGGCGAGGATCAGGACGACTGAGGTGAGCACGACGTCAGCGTGACATTGCGCGCACCCCCAGATCGGGAGGCGCCCGGCGCGTCGCGGGCCGTTCCGACACCCCCCGAACGGGGGCCGCACCGGGGCTCCTGGCGAGGCGGCGCGGCGCGGGCCGCGTCCCGACGGAGCGAGGTATGCGGGCGGCCGGCGGCCGCGGTCAGGCGCCGTCGACGGGCGCCGTCAGCAGCGCGGTGACGGCGGCGACGGCCTGCTCGGCGTCCGGGCCCTCGGCGCGCACCGCCACCTCGGCGCCCTGCCGGAGGCCGCGCGACAGGACTGCGAGCAGACTGGCGGCGTCCGCGCCGTCCACCGTCACCCGGGCGTCGAATCCGGCCACCGCGCGCACCAGCTGCGCGGCCGGCCGAGCGTGCAGCCCGTCCGGGTCGGTCAGCACCGCGACGCCCTCCGCGACGCGCCCGACGGGGGCCGGGGCGGACGGCGGCGACGCCGGCTCCTCCACCGCTCCCCCGCCCGCCGCGCGGGCGGCGG
>JAKONM010000220.1 GCA_022701925.1 Microbacteriaceae bacterium | reverse complement strand
GGGCGACGAGACCGAGCTGGTGCTGATGGCGCCGCGCGAGCCCGCGCCCGAGCCGCACCGGCACGGGCGGGTCGGCTGGCAGCACCTGGCGTTCGCGGTCCGTTCCCGGGCGGAGGTCGAGCGGGTGCACGAGGTCGCGCGGCGGGCGGGATGGAGCGAGGTGCGGCCTCCGAAGGAGTACCCGCGCTTCTCCGATCGCTACTACGCGTCGTTCGTGGAGGACGATGGCGGCATCCGCATCGAGTTCATGCACAACCCGCCGGCGGCCTGACCGCCGGTCCGTTCAGCCTCGGCAGACCGACGTCGTCGCCGAGCAGGCGGCGGGCAGCGGCGGCCGTGTCCGGCCTGCACGCGCTGCACGGCGTGCCCTCAGTGCAGCCGCGAGCAGCAGAAGCGGACGACGCCGCGCAAGTCCCTGGACGACGTCGCGGAGCATGCCAGGGTGATCGCGGTGCTGATCGCACCGGGTTCGACGACTCGCGGGAGGCGGTGCATGGCTCGCTCGGTGCACGTGCGGCGATCCGCTCCCGCGCGGACCGGGCAGGGTGCGGGCGACCGCTCGTCCGCGTCGACGGTGGGGCTGGTGGGCCTGGTCGGGCTGGGCACGGCCTCCACCGCGATCACCTTCGCCGCGGCCTACGGCGGGACCGTCGGCTGGTGGGCGCCCATCCCGCGGGTGGCCTGGGCGCCCCCGGTCATCCCGGTGGCGCTCCTGCGGTCCCTGCTCTACCTGGCCGTGACCGTGGGCGCCGTGGTCGTGTGGACCCGGCGCCATGAAGCGCCGGTGCGCAGCGCTCTGGTGCTGTTCGTCGCGCAGCAGGTGCTCGCAACGGTGTGGCCGGTGGTGTTCTTCGCGGGCTTCAGCTGGGTGAGCCTGGCCGGCATCTGGGTGACGGTGGCCCTGCTGCTGCTGCTGGACCTGCTGCTGGCGGGCACGGCCAGCCTGTTCTGGCCGATCTCCCGCCCGGCCGCAGTCGCCGTCGGGCTCGACCTGGGCCTCACCCTCTTCGTGACGGGATTGATCGTGGGCAGCGCCGGCGAGCACGCCGTGCTCTGACCGCCCGGCGGCTCGGCTTCGGCGGACCGCGGATCGGTGAAGGGCGCCTCGCCCGACCTCCGCTAGAGGAGCAGAGCCCCGAGCACCGCGGTCGCCACGACCCCCTCCGCTGCCGCGGCGGCGATCTGGCGCCCGCGCGGGCGTGCCGGGTCCAGCGCGGGGAGCGCCGGCGTGCGGGCGACGGCCGCGGCCAGCCCCACGACGACGAGCAGGGCCGGCGGCCACCAGGTCCAGGCCGGGGTCTCGCCCCAGGGCAGCAGCGCGCGGAGCAGCACCAGACCTGCGACGGCCTGCAGCGCCGCGCGCAGCAGCACCAGTCGGCTCGTCGCGGTGGCGCGCAGGCGGCCGATGCCGGCCGAGCGCAGCAGCATCAGTGCCAGAACGCTCACCGCCCCGACGCCGAGCGCGGTCATGCCGGGTCCTCGAGCAGCAGCTCGACGGCCGCGCGGTCGACGGAGGCGGCCGTGTCGGACAGCACGACGACCGCACGATCCCGCGCTCGGTCCAGGGCGATCATGCTCGCGAAGCCCCCGGTGCCGCCGTTGTGCCAGGTCATCTCGGTCGTGCCGATCGGGCCGCGCTCCCGCTGGGTGAACCAGGCGGACCCGATGCGGCGGTCGTCGTCGTCGAAGCGGGGTGCGAGCGCCGCGGCGCCGGGCGCGGTGCCCCGCAGCAGGGCCCGCGCCCACCGGGCGAGGTCGGCGGGCGTGCTGCGGATACTGCCGGCGGGGGCGGAGGGGCCCATGGTCCATGGGTCCGCCTCGCGGCCCGCGGCGGTGCGACCCCGAGGAGCGTCCGTCGGCAGGTCCTCGGCCCTCACCGGGGCAGTGGTCGAATCGAGCCCGAGCGGTGCCGTGATCCGGTCCGCGATCAGACGGGGCCACGAGGTGCCCGCAGCGCGCGCCACGGCCTGACCGAGCAGCGCGAACCCGAGGTTCGAGTACTGCACCTCGCCCCGTCCCTCCAGCCGGACGCCGCGCACGGCGTCGAGCAGTCCGTCGAGGTCGTCGGTGTAGGGGTCGAAGGGCACGAACGCGCTGGCCGCCGCCGTCAGCGTGCGGGCGACGCCCGGAGCGAGCCGGGGCAGCCCGGAGCGGTGGGAGGCGAGCTCATCCAGCCGGATGCCCGCGGCGGGGGAGTCGGCCAGCGGCAGGAGCGCGCCGAGGCGGGTGTCGCGCCGCACCTCGCCGCGGCCCACCGCCTCCTCGTAGAGCGCGGCGGTGAAGGTCTTGGAGATCGAGCCGACCTCGTAGACCGTGCCGGCGTCGGCGCCGCCGAAGTGCGCCTGCCGCACCCGGTCGCCGTCGACCTCGACCACGCTGACCCGTCCGCGGATCGCCGGGTCGGCGGCCAGGGCGGCGGAGGCCGCACGGGCGAGCCGCTGGTCGCCCGACGCCGACTGCGGTGCGGGCGGCCGGGTGTCCGGTGCCGCGACGACCACCAGGCCGAGCGCCAGCACGCCGGTGAGGCCGGCGGCGACGAGCGGCCGCGTCGCGGGCCTCATGCGGCACCGGCCGCGAGCAGGGCGACGAGCAGCGGGACGGCCCGCTCGGGCGGGATCTCGTAGCGGCCGCGGGCCCGGGGTCGCAGCCAGCCCGCCCCGACCAGCTGATTGAGGTGGTGGTACGCCTGTCCCGTGGAGCCCCCGCCGGCCTCGTGCGCCAGGTCCGCCACGGTGGACGCCCCGCGGTGCGCGGACTGCAGCATCGACAGCCGCGCGGGATGGCCGAGGGCCGCGAACGCGTCCGCAGAGGCCGACCACTCCGCGTCCTCCACCGCCGAGGAGGGCCGGCCGTACTGCCATCGCACCCGCCCGGATCCGGTCGTCGCGCTGCCCGCCAGGACGACCGCGTCCTCGCTCGAGCGCGCCTCCAGCCCCGTCAGCACCCAGAGCGGGTCGGTCTCCACGAGGTCCGGGGGAGCCGGGTGCACAGCCGGAGTCCCCGCGTCCTCCAGCGCTGCGACGCGCTGCTCGAGCCGTGCCATTCGTGCTGAGGCTTGATCCTCCATTCCTCCAGTATTACGGATGAATGGAGAACCGGTGCCCCGTCGCGTGCGGCGAGGACGCGGATCGAGGAGCGTGCCGGATGCCCTCAGCCCTCCCGCTCGAGCGGCAGCCAGATCCGCATCGTCGAGGGGCCTCGCTCCGCCCACGCGTGGTACGGCACCAGCGGCACCGACACCGGCGTCGACGGTGCCGCATCCGGGGACTCCTCGTAGGGCCAGCCGTCGGCGTGCTCGTCGCGGGCGGCCAGGTCGACCCACACGCGGCCGTCCCGCTCCACGGCCGAGACGCCGCGCAGGGCCACGTCGTCCACCGACCGTCCTCCCAGCGCCTCCGGCAGGTCCACCGACTCGAGAGCGAGCACCTCGGGACCGCGCTCGACGGCGACGCAGCCCCGCACCGCGTCGATGCGTCCGTCCGGGCGGACGACCCGCGGCCCCATCGGCAGCGTCAGCTCGACGACGTCTCCGGCGCGGAAGCGCCGGCGGACGGCGGCACGACCCGGAGCGGCCTCGCGGACCTCCTCCGCCCCGTCCTCCGGCACCACCCGGAGGACGGCGCCGGAGGCCCACGCGGGCACCCGGAGCGTCAGCGTCCACTCCCTGGCGGCGTCCCGGCGCACCGCCACCCGGACCACGCCGTCGTTCGGGTACCCGGTCTGTATCTCGAGGTCCACCTGCTCCTCGTCGGGCAGGACGGTGCGGATGCGGGCGGGCGCGTACTGGTGCAGCTGCAGCCCGCCGTCGTCCGTCGTGGCGAGGTAGCCGGGAAGGCTCGCGAGGGTCCGCGCGACGTTGGGCGGGCAGCAGGACACCTCGAACCACGGCGCCCGCAGCGAGGCGGATGCACGGGGGGAGGCCTCGTCGGGGTCCGCCGGCTGGCCCGCCTCGCGCTGGTGCAGCGTGTTCGAGTAGTAGAACGCGGTGCCGGCGCCGGAGGGGGAGGTGGCGACGACGTTGTAGAGCGTCCGCTCGATCAGGTCGGCGTACCGCGTCTCGCCGGTGGCGAGCAGCAGTCGCCAGCTGAACATGATCGAGCCGATGCCGGCGCAGGTCTCGGAGTAGGCGCGGTCGGAGGGCAGCTCGAAGTCGGCGCCGAAGGCCTCGTCCTGGTGGTGGGCGCCCTGTCCGCCGGTGATGTAGGTGCGGCGGGCGACCGTGGCGTCCCACTGGTGCCGCAGGGCGCGCAGCAGCCCGTCGTCCGCGGCGTCCACGGCGACGTCGACGGCGCCCGCGGCGAGGTAGTTCGCCCGGACGGCGTGGCCGTGCAGCGCCCGCGTCTCCCGCACCGGCACGTCGTCCTGGTAGTAGGAGCGGCCCCACTCGATGTCGCGCAGCGTGCCGTGCCCCCGGCGCTCGACGAACAGCGCGGCCTGCCGGCGGTAGCGGTCGTCGCCCGTGGCCCTGCCGAGCTCGGCGAGGCCGACCTCGATCTCCGGATGGCCGCAGACCTGCTGCCGGCCGTCGGGCCCGAACACCTCGCAGACCAGGTCGGCCGCACGGGTCGCGATCTGCAGCAGGCCGTCCGCGGCGTCGGGCGCGGTCCGGGCGCGGGCGACGGCCGCCTGGAACAGGTGGCCGAGGCAGTAGAGCTCGTGCCCCCACTCGAGGTCGGACCAGCGCGCGCCCTGCCCGCGGCGGCCGAAGTGCGTGTTCACGTAGCCGTCGGGCTCCTGGGCGGCGGCGACCCGTGCGACGGTACCGATGAAGAGCCGCTCCAGGTCGTCGTCGGCCCCGCTGCCGAGCTGCCACGCGACCGCTTCCAGGAACTTGTAGACCTCGGAGTCGGCGAACTCGCGCCCGCGGCGCCCGCGGGGCAGCGTGCCGGCGGCGGCGAGGTCGAAGTTCGGCAGCCAGCCCTCCTTCTCGAGCCAGTGCGCGATGTGGGGCAGCGTCGCGCGGCGGTTCACGTCGCGGCGGTCGCCCCAGAACCCGCCGTCGATCCGGACCTCGTCGAGACCGAGGGGCCGCAGGGCGCCGGAGGTCGGCAGCACGGGTGCGGCGAGCGTGCCGGTGGAGTGGATGAGGGTCATCGGTTCTATCCCTTGAAGGCGCCGGAGAGGAATCCGCGCACGTAGTGGCGTTGGAGGATCAGGAAGAGGGCGACGCAGGGCAGCGCGAGCACGACGACGCCGGCCTCGGTGGCGCCGTAGTCGACGACGCCCTGCACCTGCCCGCGCAGGTTCGCGACGGCCAGCGGCAGCGTCGCCTTGGTCGAGTCGTTCAGCAGGATCAGCGGCGCGAGGAAGTCGTTCCATGCGGCGAGGAAGGCGAACAGGCCGACCGTGATCATCCCGGGCTTGACGGCGGGCAGCAGCACGCGGAAGAGCAGCGTGAACGAGTTGCAGCCGTCGATCTCGGCGGCCTCGTCGAGCTCCGGCGGGATGGACTCGAAGGCGTTCCGCATCATGAAGATGGAGAACGGCAGCTGCAGCATCGTGAGCACGAGCGCGACGCCGATCAGGGAGTTGCCGAGCGAGACGCGGTTCAGCAGGACGTACAGCGGGATCAGCAGGGAGGCGTACGGCACCATCAGGATCGCGAGGGTCGCCCCGAACAGGATGCGTTTGCCGGGGAAGCTGAACCGCGCGAACGCGTACCCGCCGAAGAGCGAGACGACGAGGGTCAGCACGACGCAGATCCCGGTCTCGAGCAGCGAGTTCAGGAAGTACTGGACGATCCCGTCCTGGTACCGCTGCAGCGTCAGGTAGTTGCCGATGCCCCACCCGGCGGTCTGGTTGGTGCCGGGCTGCGGGGAGAAGCTGGAGATCAGCGTCCAGACCATCGGGTACAGGAAGACCACGGCGATCGCCGCGGTGGCGACGTAATACGGCAGGCGCTTCAGGTGCCTGGCCCGGGCGAGGGATACCTCGCGCGGGGCCCGGGAGGCGATGGCGGTCACGGTCACTCCTCGTCCGGCGCGCGGAACGCCTTGAGCTGGATCGCGTTGATGATCACGAGCGCGATCAGCACGATCACGGACAGGGCGCCGGCGACGCCGAGGTCGTTCTGGCCCTGGAAGGCGGAGTTGTAGATCAGCTGCACCACGGTGAGCGTGCTGTTGTCCGGGCCGCCCTTGGTCAGGATGTAGAACTGGTCGAACGCGAGCAGCGACCCGGTGATCGCCAGCACCGAGGTCAGCGCCAGCGTCGGGCGCAGCAGCGGCAGCGTGACGCCGCGGAAGATCTGCCACGAGGTCGCGCCGTCCGTGCGCGCCGCCTCGTACAGCTCCTCCGGCACCCCCTGCAGCCCGACGAGCATCAGCAGCATGTAGAAGCCGGAGAAGCGCCAGACGATCAGGAACACGGTCGACCAGAGCGCGGACACGGGTGTGCCGAGCAGGTCGATGCCGAGCGAGTTCGTCAGGCCGGCGAAGGGGCCGACCAGCGGCGAGTAGAGCACGTAGAACAGCAGCGAGGCCGATGCCAGCCCCAGGGCGCTGGGCACCAGGATCGCCGTGCGCAGGAAGCCCTTCCAGCGGGAGGACTCCTGCACCAGCAGCGCGAGTCCGAGACCGAGCAGCAGCAGCAGCACCGTGGCGATCACCGTGTACTGGACCGTGAAGACGATCGCCGGCACGAACCGGGGGCTGCTGACCGCGCGGACGAAGTTCTGCGGGAAGTTGACGCCCTGGTTGCCGCCGAAGAGCGGCCAGTTCGAGGCGGACATCTGCAGCACGAGCAGCAGCGGGAGCACGAACAGGCCGACCACGATGAGGGTCATCGGCGCGGCGTAGAGCCAGCCGACTGCGGCCTTCTGCCGCCTGCGGCGGCGCATCATCGGCCGGACGGCCTGAGGGACGGTGGAGGTGGTCACCGCGTGCCTTTCATCGGGAGGGGCCGCGGTGGCCGGCCGCAGCGCTGCGACCGGCCACCCGGATGCGGATCGGACTACTGGCCGAGGATCGCCGTGATCGCGGCGTTCTGCTTCGACAGGTCGCCGGCCGAGCCGATCACCTGGTCGCGGGTCAGCGACAGCCAGGGGCTGCCGGGGGCGTTGTAGGCCTGCTGGAAGTTCAGCGAGACGGGCGTCTGGCCCTTCGCGGCCACCTCGTTGATCTTCACGAGGCGGTCGTCCTTCTGCGAGTACTCGTTGTTCGCCAGGTCGCCGCGGGAGACCACGTCGTTGTCCTTGGCGAGCACGCCGACCTGGGCCTTCTCGCTCATCAGCCAGGACAGGAAGTTCCACGCCTGGGCGGCCTTCTTCGAGTCCTTCGAGACGCCGATGCCGTCACCGCCGACGAAGGTCGACTCGCCGCCCTTCGACCCGGGGATCCCCGCGACGCCCACGTCGAAGCCGGTGGTGGAGGACAGCAGCGTGGCCGGGTACGGCATGATGCCGACCTTGCCGTCGGTGAAGCCCGCGGTCCAGGTCGGTCCCGCCTCGTTCTTCGACGAGGGCAGCACGGCCCCGGACTTCCACAGGTCGCGCCACGTGCTGAAGACGGCCTTCGCGCTGTCGGAGGTGAAGTTCGCCTCGGTGCCCGCCTCGTTCATGACCGACTCGCCGTCGGCCCAGACGCTCGGGAACCAGGTGAAGACCTCGCAGCCGCCGCAGTTCAGGCCGGTCGCGGTGCCGTAGGTGCCCGACTTGTTCAGGCCCTGCACCTTCTTGGCGTCAGAGGCGAACTCGGCCAGGGTGGTGGGCGCCTTGTCGGGATCGAGCCCGGCCTCCTTGAAGAGGTCCTTGTTCCACATCATCACCGAGAGGTCCAGCACGAACGGCAGCACGTGCTCCTTGCCGTCGGCGGTGCCGGCGGTCAGGTGGCCCTTGTTGATCTCGTCCTTGTAGGACAGGGCGTCGATGTTGGCGCTGATGTCCTGGAACAGGCCCTGCTTGACGAAGTTCGGGACGTAGACGATGTCGGCGGCGAACAGGTCGGGCAGGCTGTTCGAGCCTGCGGCGGCACCGACCTTGGCGACGTAGTCGTCGTTGGGGACCACGGTCAGCGCGACCTGGTTCTCGTGCGACGCGTTGTAGGCGGAGACGAGCAGCTTGGCCTGCTTCTCGAGCGGGGCCCGCGTCCACAGGGTGATCCTGCTGCCGTCGTCCGTGCCGTCGGTGCCGGCCTTCACGCTGGCGGTCGCGCCGCCGGCGTTGGTGGGGGAGTCGCTGCAGGCGGCGAGGCCCGGGACGAGCGCGCCGGCCGCGACGACCGCGGCGGCTCGGCGGAGGACGGGTGCCCGCCGCGACGTGATCTGGATCATCCTGGATGTCTCCTCGTGCTCTTCATCGAGCCGACCTGCACCACGTGGTGCACCGGCGGTCCTGCTGGCCTCAGGTGCTGTCGAAAGGCCTTTCGGGACCATAGGGGCGTGAATTGCTGGCTGTCAAGCCGACCGCGCCACTAGGGTGAAAGCGCAACGAAAGTGGTTTCGAACATGACTGATGCCTCGCGCCCCGTCACCCTGTCGGACGTCGCCAAGTCGGCCGGCGTCTCGCTGGCGACCGCCTCCAAGGCGATGAACGGGCGCGAGGACGTGGCCGAGAGCACCCGGCGGCGGGTGCTGGACGCGGCCGACCGCATGGACTTCACGCCGAATCCGGCCGCGCAGAGCCTGATGGCCAACCGCAGCCGCACGGTGGGCCTGCTGACCAGCGACCTGGTGGGGCGGTTCGTCATGCCCGTCCTGATGGGCGCGGAGGACGCCTTCGGCGCCGGCCGGGTCGACGTCTTCCTCTGCGACGCCCGCGGGGACTCGGTGCGGGAGCAGCACCACCTCCGGGCGCTGGTGTCGCGCCGCGTCGACGGCATCATCGTCGTCGGTAGTCAGACCGACTCGCGGCCGTCGCTGGGCCAGAAGATCCCGGTGCCCGTCGTGTACGCGTACGCGCCGTCCGACGATCCGCGGGACGTCTCCTTCACCCCCGACAACCGCGCCGCCGGCCGGACGGCGGTCGAGCACCTGCTCGCCCTCGGCAAGCGCCGCATCGCGCACATCAGCGGCGAGCGCTCCTACGCCGCGGCCCTGGACCGCGCCGCCGGGGTGCAGGCCGCACTGGCGGACGCGGGGGTCCCGCTGGTCGGCGAGCCGCTGTTCTCGGAGTGGAGCGAGCAGTGGGGGAGGGACGCGATGGCGCTGCTGCTGCAGCGGCACCCCGATCTCGACGGCGTCGTCGCCGCTTCGGACCAGCTGGCACGAGGAGCACTGGAGACCCTGCGCGAGCTGGGTCGGGACGTGCCGACGGACGTGGCCGTGACGTCGTTCGACAACTGGGAGGTGCTGGCGACCCAGGCCCGCCCGACCATCTCGAGCATCGACTTCAACCTGCAGGACCTGGGCCGGGCCGCCGCGAGGTCGATCTTCGACACGCTGGACGGCGATCCGCCGGCGCCCGGAGTCCGCTACTTCCCGACGCGACTGGTCATCCGCGGCTCCAGCGTCGCGCGCCGCTGATCGACCGGCTCGACGCTCGGGCCCGGCGTCACCACACGCCGAGGTGCTCCAGCAGCACCTGCGTGCCGATGAAGACGAGCACGACGCCGCCCGCCAGCTCCGCCGGCTTCTTGAAGCGGGCGCCGACCCGGTGCCCGATCAGCACGGCGGCGACGGAGAGCACCAGGGTCGTCACACCGACGAGCCCGACGGCGGCCCAGATGTTCACGTCCAGGAAGGCGAACGAGATCCCGACCGCCAGGGCGTCGACGGAGGTCGCGAACGACAGCAGCAGCAGGCGCTTCACGTCGAGCCGGCGCGCGGCGTCCTCGTCCGCGCCGCCCGTCAGCGCCTCCCACAGCATCTTGCCGCCGATCAGGACCAGCAGCACGAAGGCGATCCAGTGGTCCACGGCGGTGATGCAGCGCGCGAAGAGCGTGCCGATCGACCAGCCGATCAGCGGCATCGCCACCTGGAACAGGGCGAAGGCCGCCGCGATCACCAGGGCGTTGCGGATGACGCGCCGGCGCACCTGCAGCCCTTCGGTGAGGGCGACGGCGAAGGCGTCGGCGGAGACGCCGAAGGCGATCAGGATCAGGGCGGGCAGCGTCATGACGCGGTCCTTCACGGTCCGGTGCCGGAGCGGTGGAGCGCTCCGACACGGTGGTGTCGAAGGCCTCGCTCGCCCGTGGCCGGGTGGTGCACCGGACAGGATCGTTCCTGCCAGCATGTCGATGCACCGCTCGCGCTGACGCGCTGGGAGCTGCTCCCCCTTGGTGCAGAGGCTGGCGGAGGGGAGTCGTGCCGGGTGGTGCGCTGCTGCTGACGGCCGTGCCGGTGCTCGTCGACGTTCGGCCCGTCGCCTCCGTGTGCCTCGCGACCGAGGAGCTGCTGGTCGAGGCCCAGGAGAAGGGCGAGACGAGCATCGGCTGCGTCGGCTTCTTGGTCGGCCTCCTGATCGACCTCGTGCCGTCCGAGCCGATCGGCTGAGGAGGCGGTCCTGATCGGCGTCGGTCAGGCTCCGTCGGCCCCGTCCGACTTCATCCAGAACGTCGACCAGTGGTAGCCGTCGAGATCGTCGAACTGGCGCTGGTACATGAACGGGTACTCGTCGGTGTCCCCGATCCGGCCGCCGGCCGCCCGTGCTCGCTCGACCAGGTCGTCCACCGCCTCCCGGCCGGGCAGGTCGAACGAGACGGTGACCTTGGAGGGCGTGTCCGGCCCGCCGATCA
>JAKONM010000219.1 GCA_022701925.1 Microbacteriaceae bacterium | reverse complement strand
GGCGCCTGCGCCCCGGTCGGTGCGGCGGACTGCTCCCCGGGTTCGATCGGCATGGCGGTCCCTTAGGAGCCTCACGACCAGGAGGCCCGGATGGCGAAGAAGACCCCCCAGCCGGAGGCTCCGGTCGTCGAGGAGCCGGTGATCGGCAAGGGCCGGGCGACGCCGTCGCGACGCGAGCGGGAGGCGGCCAGGCGCCAGCCGCTGGTCGCGAGCGACCGCAAGGCGGCCCGTCGCACGTCGAGGGGGCGGCAGGCCGAGGCGCGGGAGCGCGCGCGCATCGGCATGGCGAACGGCGAGGAGCGCTACCTGCCGGTGCGCGACCGGGGGCCGCAGCGCCGCTACGCCCGCGACGTGATCGACTCGCAGTGGACCATCGGCGAGTTCCTCATCCCCGTCTTCATCGTCTTCTTCGCGGCGACGCTGTTCGCGCCGACCGCGGCCTGGCTGTTCCTGCCGCTGTACGGCTACCTGGCGCTGACGATCCTGGACGGCCTGATCCGGGCCGCGTCGATCAGGCGCCGCCTCGCCGTCCGGTACGGCAAGGACGGCGTGCAGCGCGGCCTCAACCTGTACGTCGTGATGCGGGCCGCGCAGTTCCGCGGGCTGCGGATGCCGAAGCCGCAGGTCAAGCGCGGCGCCAAGATCGCGTAGCGGCCGCGCCCCTCCGCTCGATCCGACCCGCTTCTCGCGGAGCGGAGCACGGCGCGCTCAGCGCCGCGGAGCGAACAGCCTTCGATCCGCCCGCGGACCGAAGGCCATCACGCCCTGGCGAGGTCCGCGGCCCAGCCCGGTCCCCGGTAGAGGAAGCCCGTGTAGCCCTGCACGAGGTCGGCGCCGGCACGGAGGCGCTGCCGCACGTGCTCGGCGGTCTCGACGCCGCCGGTGCTGATGATGCAGGCGCCCTGCGGCAGGGCGGCGCGCAGCAGCCGCAGCACCTCCGCCGAGCGGGCGGCGACCGGCGGGCCGGACAGGCCGCCGTCGCCCATCTGCGACACCCGGACGGCGGGGGTGCTGAGGCCGTCGCGCCGGATCGTGGTGTTGGTCGCCACGACGCCGGCGAGCCCCAGGCGCCCGACCAGCTCGCCGATGTGGCGCACCGCGTCGTCCTCCAGGTCCGGGGCGATCTTGACGAGCAGCGGGGTGTCGCCGGCGGCCTCGAGCACCGCGGCGAGCAGGGGCTCGAGCCGGTCGAGCTCCTGCAGCCCCCGGAGCCCGGGCGTGTTCGGCGAGCTGACGTTGACCACCAGGTAGTCGGCCACCGGCGCCAGCAGGCGGGCGCTGAAGCGGTAGTCCTCCACCGCGTCCTCCACCGCCGTGGCACGGCTCTTCCCGATGTTCACGCCGACGATCGGCAGCCCTCCGCCGCGACGCAGCCGTCGCAGCCGCGCCGCGACCTCCTCGGCGCCGTGGTTGTTGAAGCCCATCCGGTTGATCAGCGCCCGGTCGGCCGGCAGGCGGAACAGCCGCGGCTTCGGGTTGCCGGGCTGCGCCTTCGCGGTGACCGTGCCGATCTCCACGTGCCCGAACCCCAGTGCTCCGAGCCCGCGGAGCGCGATCGCGTTCTTGTCGAAGCCGGCCGCGAGGCCGAAGGCGGTCGGGAAGTCGAGGCCCATCGCGAAGACGGTGCGCCCGGCCGCGGTGGTGCGCCGCCGCAGGCGGTACGCGACGGGGGCGGAGGCGCCGAGCGCGCGGATGACCGTCATCGCCGCGTGGTGCGCGGACTCCGGGTCCATGCGCATCAGCACCGCGCGGAACAGCAGGCGGTACGCGCGCTCCAGCCCGCTCACGCCTCGGCGCGCGGGGTCGAGTTCTCCATCCGCAGCAGCGTGATCGCCGCCTCGAAGTCGTCCAGCGACGAGAAGCCCTGGTAGACGCTGGCGAAGCGCAGGTAGGCGACCTCGTCCAGCTCGCGCAGCGGCGGCAGCACGGCCAGGCCGATGTCGTTCGCCTCGATCTGGCTGGCGCCCGTCGCGCGGATGGTCTCCTCCACCCGCTGGGCCAGCAGGGCCAGGTCCGAGTCGGTCACCGGCCGCCCCTGGCAGGCCTTGCGGACGCCGGCGACGACCTTCTCGCGGCTGAACGGCTCGAGCACGCCGTTGCGCTTGATCACCGAGAGGCTCGCGGTCTCCGTGGTGGAGAACCGGCGGTGGCACTCGGGGCACTGCCGGCGACGGCGGATGGAGAGGCCGTCGTCGCTGACCCGCGAGTCGACGACCCTGGTGTCCGGGTTGCGGCAGAAGGGGCAGTGCATGGCGGTCGATCCTACCGGCGGGGGCGGACGAATGACAGTGGTGTAGTTCCCGCCTGATCAGGCGAAGCGGACGTCGACCGCGTCGCCGTGGGCGGGCAGGCCCTCCGCGTCGGACAGCGACCGGACGTGCGGACGCGCCTCCGCCAGTGCGTCCAGGTCGTAGTCGACGATCTGCTGCTGCCGCAGGAACGGGCGCACGGACAGGCCCGCCGAGAAGCGGGCGGTGCCGCCCGTGGGAAGGACGTGGTTCGAGCCGGCCGCGTAGTCCCCCAGGCTCACCGGCGACCCCGGGCCGACGAAGACCGCGCCGGCCTCCGTCAACCGGGTGACGACGGGCCACGGGTCCACCACCTGCACCTCCAGGTGCTCCGGCGCGTAGGCGTTGCTCACCGCGACCGCCGCGTCCAGGTCGTCGACGATCAGCACGCCCGACTGCGGGGCGGTCAGCGACGTGCGGACCCGCTCCGCGTGGAAGGTCGTGGCCGCGCGCTGCTCCACCTGCGCGACCACCTCGCGGGCGAGCCGCTCCGAGTCGGTCACCAGCACCGCGGCCGCCAGCTCGTCGTGCTCCGCCTGGCTGATCAGGTCGGCGGCGACGAAGCGCGGGTCGGCCGCGCCGTCCGCGACGACCAGGATCTCGGTCGGACCCGCCTCCGAGTCGATGCCCACCAGGCCCGCGACCGCGCGCTTCGCGGCGGCGACGAACACGTTGCCGGGCCCGGTCACGACGTCGACGGGCTGCAGCCCGATTCCGGGGACGCCGTGCGCGAAGGCGCCGACCGCGCCGGCGCCGCCCATCGCGTAGACCTCGTGCACCCCCAGCACGCCGGCGGCGCCGAGGATCAGCGGGTGCACGCGCCCGCCGAAGGCGCGCTGCGCCGGCGACGCGATCGCGAGACCCCGCACACCGGCCGCCTGCGCCGGCACCGCGTTCATCACCACGCTGGACGGGTAGACGGCGCGCCCGCCCGGCACGTAGAGCCCGACCCGGTTCACCGGCAGCCACCGCTGCAGCACCCGGGCGCCGTCGCCCAGCACGGTGGTCGCGGGCTCGGACAGCTGGGCGCGGCTCGCGGCGCGCACCCGCTCGATCACGACCTCCAGCGCGGCCCGGATGTCGGTCGGCAGCGCCTGCTCCGCCTCGACGATCTGCTCGACGGGCACCCGGACGGCGGGCGGGCGACCGCCGTCGAAGCGGTCCGCCTGCTCGAGCAGGGCCTGCTCGCCGCGGACCCGCACGTCCTCGATCAGCTCGGCGGCGGCGCCGAGCACGCTGCCCGGGTCGGACTCGGGGCGCGGCAGCGCGGCCCGGATGGCGTCGGCGTCGAGGGCGGCCCCCCGCAGGTCGATGATCCTGAGCATGGGCAGGAAGCCTACGGCCGGGCGCTGAGGGCACCCCGGCCCGGCCGGCGGTGGCTCGGCCCCTCCTAGACGAGGCAGCTGGGCCCGAGCAGGCTCTTCAGCTCCCCGTAGAGGTCGGCGGTCACGTCGACCGGGAACGGCACCTCGAACACGCGGGCGTTCACGCCGCGGGTCAGCCGCATCCGCACCTCGGTGTCGCCGGAGTGGCGCACGAGCATGTCGTACAGCGACCGGACGACCGCGACGGTGGCCCGCTGGTCCGGCAGCGTGATGGTGAGGGGTCCCCCGCCGCCGCTGCCGCCGAGGTCGGGCGAGAAGACGCTGTTGGCGTGGATGTTCAGGCCGTCGTCGCGGGCGGAGACCCGGCCGCGCACCACGACCACGCTGTCCGCCACCAGGGCGGGTGCGAACTCCTGGTACGCCTTGCCGAGGAACATCACGCTGACCGAGCCGCCGAAGTCCTCGACCTGCACGATGCCGTACTGGTTGCCGCTGTTGCGGGCGACCCGGTGCTGCACCTCGGTGACGAGGCCCGCGAGGGTGACCTGCTCGCCGTCGGGCGCCGTCTCGAGCGCCAGCAGGTCGGCGATGGACGTGGACGCGTGCTTCGCCAGGTGCGCCTCGAGCCCGGCCAGCGGGTGGTCGGAGACGTACAGGCCGAGCATCTCCCGCTCGAACGCGAGCTTGTCCTTCTTGCCCCACTCGGGGCGGTCGGGCACGTGGTCGGGCTCCTCCTCGAACTCGAAGATCCCGCCGAACAGGTCGACCTGGCCGTTCGCCTCGTTGCGCTTCAGGGACACCGACGCGTCGACCGCGTCCTCGTGGATCTCCAGCAGCCCGCGGCGGGTGGCGCCCAGGGAGTCGAACGCGCCGGCCTTGATCAGCGACTCGACCGTGCGCTTGTTGGCGACGCCCAGGGGCACCTTGCGCAGGAAGTCGTGGAACGAGGTGAAGCGCCCCTTCTCCTCGCGGGCGGCGATGATCTGCTCGACGACGTTGAAGCCGACGTTGCGGATGGCGCCCATGCCGAACCGGATGTCGCCGCCGACCGCGGCGAAGAACCCGATCGACTCGTTGACGTCCGGCGCCAGCACCTTGATCTTCATGCGGCGGCACTCGTTGAGGTACACCGCCAGCTTGTCGCGGGCATCCCCGACGCTGGTGAGCAGGGCGGCCATGTACTCGGCCGGGTAGTGCGCCTTCAGGTAGGCGGTCCAGTACGACAGCACGCCGTAGGCGGCCGAGTGGGCCTTGTTGAAGGCGTAGTCCGAGAACGGCAGCAGGATGTCCCACAGGGTGGCGACGGCCTGGTCCGAGTACCCGCGGTCGTTCATGCCGGCCTTGAAGCCCGCGAACTGCTTGTCCAGCTCGGACTTCTTCTTCTTGCCCATCGCGCGGCGCAGGATGTCCGCCTGGCCCAGGCTGAAGCCGGCGAGCTTCTGCGCGATGGCCATCACCTGCTCCTGGTAGACGATCAGGCCGAAGGTCGTGCCCAGCACGTCCTTCAGCGGCTCCGCCAGCTCGGGGTGGATGGGGACGATCTCCTGCAGGCCGTTCTTCCGCAGCGCGTAGTTCGTGTGCGAGTTCGCGCCCATGGGGCCCGGGCGGTAGAGCGCGCCGACCGCGGAGATGTCCTCGAAGTTGTCCGGCTTCATCAGCCGCAGCAGGGACCGCATCGGGCCGCCGTCGAACTGGAAGACGCCGAGGGTGTCGCCGGCGGCGAGCAGCCGGTACGTGCCCTCGTCGGTGAGCTCCAGGTCCTCGAGCACCGGCCGGTGGCCCCGGTTCGACTCGATGTTGTTCAGCGCGTCCTCGATGATCGTGAGGTTGCGCAGCCCCAGGAAGTCCATCTTGATCAGGCCGAGGGACTCGCACGCCGGGTAGTCGAACTGCGTGACGATCTGGCCGTCCTGCTCGCGGCGCTGGATCGGGATCACGTCCGTCAGCGGCACGCTGGACATGATCACGCCGCAGGCGTGCACGCCCCACTGCCGCTTCAGGCCCTCGAGCCCCAGCGCGGTGTCGAAGACGGTGCGCGCCTCGGGGTCGCTCTCGATGACCGCGCGGATGTCGCCGGCCTCCTTGTAGCGCTTGTCCGTCGGATCGAAGATGCCGGACAGCGAGATGTCCTTGCCCATGATCGCCGGGGGCATCGCCTTCGTCAGCTTCTCCCCCATGCCGAAGGGGAAGCCGAGCACGCGGCCGGAGTCCTTGAGGGCCTGCTTGGCCTTGATCGTGCCGTAGGTGACGATCTGGCTGACCCGGTCGTCGCCGTACTTCGCGGTGACGTAGCGCAGCACCTCGTCCCGCCTGCGCTCGTCGAAGTCGACGTCGAAGTCGGGCATCGAGACGCGGTCCGGGTTGAGGAACCGCTCGAAGATCAGCCCGTGCACGAGCGGGTCGAGGTCGGTGATGCGCATCGCGTAGGCGGCCATCGAACCGGCGCCGGAGCCTCGACCGGGACCCACGCGGATGCCGTGGTCCTTGGACCAGTTGATGAAGTCGGCGACGACCAGGAAGTAGCCGGGGAACCCCATCTGCAGGATGACGGACTTCTCGTACTCGGCCTGCTTGCGCACGGCCTCGGGCACGCCCGCCGGGTAGCGGTACTCCAGCCCGGCGTCGACCTCCTTCACGAACCAGGAGTCCTCGGTCTCGCCCTCGGGCACCGGGAAGCGGGGCATGTAGTTCGCGCTCGTGTCGAACTCGATCTCGCAGCGCTCCGCGATGAGCAGGGTGTTGTCGCAGGCCTCGGGCAGCTCGCGGAAGATGTGCCGCATCTCGGCGGCCGACTTCAGGTAGTACTCGTCGCCGTCGAACTTGAAGCGGTTCGGGTCGTCGAGGGTCGAGCCGGACTGCACGCAGAGCAGCGCCGCGTGGCTGGTCGCGTCCTCTGCGTGGGTGTAGTGCAGGGCGTTGGTGGCGACGAGCGGCAGCGACAGCTCCTTCGCCAGCCGCAGCAGGTCCTGCTGCACCCGCCGCTCGACGCTGATGCCGTGGTCCATGATCTCGACGAAGAAGTTCTCGCGGCCGAAGATGTCGCGGAACTCCGCGGCCGCCGCCAGGGCCTCGTCCCACTGGCCGAGCCGGAGCCGCGTCTGCACCTCGCCGCCGGGGCAGCCGGTGGTCGCGATCAGGCCCTCGTGGTGCTCGTGCAGCAGCTCGCGGTCCATGCGGGGCTTGAAGTAGTAGCCCTCGATGGAGGCCCTGGACGACAGCCGGAACAGGTTGTGCAGCCCCGTGGTGCTCTGCGCGAGCAGCGTCATGTGCGTGTAGGCGCCCGATCCGGAGACGTCGTCGCCGCCGCCGTCGCCCCAGCGGATGCGGGTCTTGTCGCCGCGGTGCGTGCCGGGCGTCAGGTACGCCTCCGTGCCGATGATCGCCTTCACGCCGTGCTGCTGCGACTGCTTCCAGAAGTCGAAGGCGCCGAAGGTGTTGCCGTGGTCGGTGATCGCGATCGCCGGCATCTGCTGCTTCGCCGCCTCGGCGAGCATGTCGCCGAGCCTCGCGGCCCCGTCGAGCATCGAGTACTCGGAGTGGACGTGGAGGTGGACGAAGCTGTCAGATCCGCTCATCGTGCGTCGACGCTAGCGGCGGGCTCGGACGGTGTCAGCGTCCCCTGATCGCGCCGCGGTTCGCGGTCGGCCGCGAGCCCCTCCCCTACTCGGCGAGCAGGTCCAGGCCGTGCTGCAGCTCGGGCGGCAGGGCGCTGTCGAAGGAGACCCGTTCCCCCGTCGTCGGGTGCGCGAAGCCCAGGCGGGCCGCGTGCAGCCACTGGCGGCCGATGCGCAGCCGAGCGGCCAGGGCGGGGTCGGCCCCGTACATCGTGTCGCCGACGAGCGGGTGGCGCAGGTGGCTGAAGTGGACGCGGATCTGGTGGGTGCGCCCCGTCTCGAGGTGCACCTCGACCAGCGTCGCCGCCCGGAACGCCTCCAGCGTCTCGTAGTGCGTCACCGAGGGCCGCCCGTCCGTCACCACGGCGAAGCGGTGCTCCGCCCGGGGGTGCCGGCCGATGGGCGCGTCGATCGTGCCGGCGGTCGGGTCGGGGTGGCCCTGCGCCAGCGCCAGGTAGACCTTGTCGACCGTGCGCTCCTTGAAGGCGCGCTTCAGGGCCGTGTAGGCGGGCTCGCTCTTCGTCACCACCATCAGGCCGCTGGTGCCGGCGTCCAGCCGGTGCACCACGCCCGCCCGCTCCGCCGCGCCGGAGGTGCTGACCCGCACGCCGGCCGCGGCGAGCCCGCCGACCACCGTGGTGCCCGTCCAGCCCGGCGACGGGTGCGCCGCGACCCCGGCCGGCTTGTCGACCACGATGACGTCGTCGTCCTCGAAGACCACGGTCATGCCCGGCACCTCGATCGGCACCACCTCGGCCTCCCGCGCCTCCTCCCACCGGATGGAGAGCAGGGAGCCCGCGGGCAGGCGGTCCGACCGCTCGACGACCGCGAAGTCGACCTCGATGCCGCCGTCGTCCGCGATGCCCGCGACCCGGGTGCGGGAGAGGCCGAGCAGCTTTGCGACGCCGGCGTCGACGCGCTCGCCCGCCAGCCCGTCCGGCACGGGGATCATGCGCTCCGGCACGTCAGCCCCGGTCCCGTCGCGGCCGCGCGGAGCCGTCGATCGACACGCCGAGCACCGTCAGCAGCACGAAGAGGCACATGGAGGTGACGATCGCCACGTCCGCCACGTTGAAGATCGCCGGCAGCAGCGGGATCTGGATGAAGTCCACGACGTGCCCGACGCCGAACCCCGGGGGACGGGTCAAGCGGTCGGTGAGGTTGCCGATCGTGCCGCCGAGCAGCAGCCCGAAGAGCACGCCCCAGACCACGCGTCGGATGCGGGGCGCGAACCCGATGAGGAACACGACCACCGCCACGGCGATGATCGAGAAGATCCACGTGGAGCCGCTGGCCAGCGAGAAGGCGGCACCGGGGTTGTCGACCCGCCGGAACACGAGCAGGTCGCCGAGGACCGGCGTGCGCACGTCGAACGGCAGCGCGGCGAGGGCCCACGCCTTGGCCGCCTGGTCGGCGGCGACGACCACCCCGGCGATCACCAGCAGCGCCGCGAGCACCCCCGGACGCACCCGTCGGCGGGCGCCGTCGGACGCGGAACGGGGCGCCGCCGTCCCCGGCGACGCCCCGTCGACACCGTTCGCGTCAGCTGGCACCGAAACCCTGGAAACCGCTCGGTGCGGTCAGCCCCGCGCCGTTGTAGGAGCCCGTGACCATGTTCGAGCTGTCCAGGTCGCGCAGCTGGCCCTCGATGTAGCCCTTGAGCTTCTGCCGGTACTCGCGCTCGAACGTGCGCAGCTCGTCGATGCGGTGCTCGAGCAGCGCCCGCTCCTGGTCCATCGAGTTCAGCTGCTGGCGCTGCTTGGACTCGGCGTCGGCGACGACGCGGGCGGCCTGGGCGTGGCCCTCGGCGATCAGCGCGTCGCGCTTCTCGACGCCCTCGCGCACGTGCTCCTCGTGGAGGCGGCGCGCCAGCTGCAGCAGGTTGTTGGTGTTCGAGGGGTCGACCGCGCCGGCGTCGAGCTGCCCGGTCGGGTAGCCGAGCTGCGGCTGCGGGGGCGCCTGCGTGTGCTGCTCGCCGGTGATCGGCACGGAGGAGGAGCGCTGCAGCTCCGCGATGCGGGACTCGCTGGCGATCAGGCGCTGGCGGAGGTCCTCGTTCTCCTGCCCGAGGCGGCGGAGCTCGACGACGACCTCGTCCAGGAAGTCGTCGACCTCGTCCTGGTCGTAGCCCTCCCGGAACTTCGTCGGCTGGAACCGCTTGTTGACGACGTCTTCAGGAGTGAGGGCCATGGGCATTCCTTCATGGTTCTCGGACAGGGACTGGCCGGATGCAGTGCGGGACAGGCTAGCGCGGAACCCCCGCCCGGCACCCCGATTGCGGGGGCGCGGCGCGGACGCGCGTGTCGTGGACGGGTGTGCTACGGGTGCGTCACGCGGCGCGACCGGCACCCTGCACGGCGATGGCGACGTACATGAGGACGATGACCGCGAACATGACGACGGTGAAGCCGAAGTCGAGCGCGAAGCCGCCGATCCGCATCGGCGGGATCACCCGCCGCACGGCCTTCACCGGCGGATCGGTGACCGTGTAGGCCGCCTCCGCCAGCACGAGGAGCACCCCGCGGGGGCGCCACTGGGCGCTGAAGGCCTGCACGAGGTCCAGCACGAAGCGCGCCCACAGGGCGAAGAAGAAGACCAGCAGGACCGCGTACGCGACGGCGCCGATCAGCGCCAGGATCACGACGAGGCCCGGTGGATCACGGACACCAGTATCCCGGCTGCGACGGCGCCGCGGGCGCCGGGCGGCCGGATCAGGCCGTGAACTCGGCTTCCAGCTCGGACTCGCCGCCCGGCTCCTCGCCGGTGACAGCGATGTGCTCGGGCGAGAGCAGGAAGACCTTGCTGGTGACGCGGTCGATCTTGCCGCGCAGGCCGAACGCGAGGCCGGAGGCGAAGTCGACGAGGCGACGCGCCTCGGCCTCCGTCATCTGCGTGAGGTTGATGATGACGGGCGTGCCGTCGCGGAAGTGCTCGGCGACCTGCTGCGCGTCGCGGTACTGCCGCGGGTGCACGGTGATGATCTCGTTCAGCTCGGGGGCGGCGACGCGCGCCACCGAGGCGCGTCGCGGCAGCTGGGTGACGGGCGCGCGCGTCACGACGGGCTGCACGTGCGGCGTGACCGGCTCCGCCGGCTCGTCGTACTCGTACTGGTCGTCGGCCAGGCCCAGCCAGACCATCGACTTGCGGATCGGGTTCGACATCATGTCCTCCACGGGCTGCGCACACACCCCCCGCGGTGCCGCCCTTCTTCCCGCGACAGTAGCGGCCGGCCCTGCGGAGCGGTCCGGGGATCCGGGCGTCATCGGTGTGTCGCGGGGCCCCAGTCCGCGGGGCACGTCATGCGGTCGGCCGCGGCCCCGTGATGGCGGAGCCGATGCGCAGGTGCGTGGCCCCCGCCGCGACCGCCTCCTCGTAGTCGCCCGACATCCCCGCGGAGATCCAGGACGCCTCCGGGGCGACCGCGCGCACCCGGTCGGACACCATGCGCAGGGCGGCGAAGGCGGCGGCCGGCGGGACGCCGACGGGCGCGACGGTCATGACCCCGCGGAGCCGGAGCCCCGCGTCGAGCACCTGCTCGGCCAGGCCGGGCACCTCGCCCGGGCGGGCGCCGCCACGGCCCCGCTCCCCCGTGCCCAGGTCGACCTGCAGCAGCACGTCCACGTCCTGGCCGGCCAGCGCCTCCACCAGCCCGGCCCGGTCGACGGAGTGGACCGCGTCGGCGTAGCGGGCGACCTGACGGGCCTTGTTCGTCTGCAGCTGGCCGATGAAGTGCCATGTCGCGTCGGGCAGCGCGGCCGCCTTGTCCCGCGACTCCGGGTGCCGGCTCTCGCCGAAGTCCCGCACCCCCAGCGCATGCAGCCGCGTGACGAGGTCCAGGGGCTGGAACTTGGTCACCACGATCGCCGTGACCTCGTCGGGGTCGCGCCCCGCGGACCTCGCCGCTGCGGCGATGCGGGCGCGCACCTCCGACAGCCGCTGCTCCAGGTCGTCCGCCACGGAGACGACGCTAGCCGCAGCAGGGCCGGGGAGCCGGTGCGGGCCCTGCCCGCGCGGACCGCGGGCTCCCGCGGGGCGGACCGGAGACGGAGACGGAGCAGGCCCCCGGCGTCGACCGGCGGTCGTCGCGGAGGGCCTCAGCAGCCGGCTCGGATCAGCGGAGGAACTCCGGGATGTCCAGGTCGTCGTCGTCGTCCTTGCCGCCGCCGTAGTCCAGGTCGCTCGTCTGCGTGAGCGTGGTCGTGTCGGCGACGATCTGCCACTCGTGCGAACCGGTGGCGTTGCGGTCCGATGCGGCCGCGGCGGCCGACGCGCCCGTCACCGCGGCGGTCGGCGCCGTGGCGGGGGCGGAGGTCGCACCCGGGCGGATGGCCGTGGACTCCACGAAGTTGGAGCGGCGGGCGTCACGACGCTCGCGCCCGTTCTCCCCGTCGAAGCCGGCCGCGATCACGGTGACCCGCACCTCGTCGCCGAGCGTGTCGTCGATGACCGCACCGAAGATGATGTTCGCCTCGGGGTGCACGGCCTCCTGCACCAGCTTCGCCGCGTCGTTGATCTCGAGGATGCCGAGGTTCGAGCCGCCCTGGATCGACAGCAGCACGCCGTGGGCGCCGTCGATCGAGGCCTCGAGCAGCGGCGACGCGACGGCCAGCTCCGCCGCCTTGATCGCGCGGTCGGCGCCCCTGGCCGAACCGATGCCCATGAGCGCGCTGCCCGCGCCCTGCATCACGCTCTTCACGTCCGCGAAGTCCAGGTTGATCAGGCCGGGCGTCGTGATCAGGTCGGTGATGCCCTGCACGCCCGCCAGCAGCACCTGGTCGGCCGTGGCGAACGCCTCCACGATGGAGATGCCCCGGTCGCTGATCTCGAGCAGGCGGTCGTTCGGCACCACGATCAGGGTGTCGACCTCGTTCGCCAGGGACTGCACGCCGCGGTCGGCCTGCGCCAGGCGCCGCTTGCCCTCGAAGGAGAACGGCTTCGTCACGACGCCGATGGTCAGGGCGCCGATCGACTTCGCGATGCGGGCGACGACCGGAGCGCCGCCGGTGCCGGTGCCGCCGCCCTCCCCCGCCGTGACGAACACCATGTCGGCGCCGGCCAGCGCCTCCTCGATCTCCTCCGCGTGGTCCTCGGCGGCGCGCCGGCCGACCTCGGGGTCGGCGCCGGCGCCGAGGCCGCGGGTGAGCTCGCGGCCGACGTCCAGCTTCACGTCGGCGTCCGACAGCAGCAGCGCCTGGGCGTCGGTGTTGATGGCCACGAACTCCACGCCGCGCAGGCCCAGCTCGATCATGCGGTTCACGGCGTTGACGCCGCCGCCGCCGACGCCGACGACCTTGATGACCGCGAGGTAGTTCTGGTTCGACGTCACGACGAGGCCTTCCGGAGCGGGTGGGTGGGGCCTCAACCTTCACTTGAAGGTGAAAGACCTGCTCAGTGCGGTGTTCCGCACCCTCGACGGTAGGGGCTGCACCCCCGCTCGCGGGGTGCGACGCGCCGCGGCCCGGTCAGCGCGTCAGGACCACGCCGGGCGAGGAGACGTCGATCTCGTCCACGTCCCGCCCCGCGCGCACCAGCGCGGCCTGCAGGGCCTCGGCCTTCTCGGCCCCGTCCTCCGGACCGCCCCAGCGCACCCGGCGTCCGCCGGGCAGCGTCATCAGCACGTCGTCGGGTCCGGCGGCCACGACGTCCGACACCAGCAGGCCGCGCTGCTGCACGGCCTCGAGCGCCGACACCGCGGCGGCGTAGGAGCGGGCCGGCCGCACCTCGCCGATGGAGACCACGGGCAGCGCCGGGTCCTGCGCGTCGGTGGAGGACATGACGACGCCCGCGGCGTCCCGCTGCTGCCACTGGGTGCCGACCCGCTGCTGCGCGACCGCGGTGCGCAGCACGACCCGCACCTCGAGGGTCGAGGGCGGCCGGCGCACCACCGTGAAGGACTGCACGGCGGGCACCGCCTGCAGCGCGGCGGCCACGCGGTCGTCGGCGACGTCGGCCAGCGGCGTACCCCGCTCCCCCGCCAGGGCGGCCTGCACCTGCCGGGCCACGGCGGCGGACGCCCCCGGCACCTCCACGCTCCGCACCGTGAACACCGGCGCGAACGCCAGCACCAGCGGCAGCCCGATCAGCAGCGCCAGCACGCCGGCGACCGCCAGCGGGACGATGCGCCGCCTGCGGCGCGCCCGGGGCCGCAGCTCGGCGGCCAGGGCCCGGCGCCGGTCGCGGCCCGCCGCGCGCAGCGCCCTGCGGTCGAACGATCGCGGCGGCGGCGCGTGGTCCTCCACCGGCTCCGGCGCACGGGGCGGCGGAGCGGTGCGCTGCGGCATCACCGGCGCCCGGCGCCGCGGCGCGGCGGGCGCCGGCCGCTCCGGCGCGGGCGGACGGTTCACGCCACCGCCGCGCGCTCGCCGAGCGCGTCGAGCAGCTGCGGCACGATGCGGTAGACGGAGCCGCACCCCAGGGTGACGACGAAGTCCCCGGGCCGCGCGATGCGGGCGACCAGGTCGGCCGCGGCCTGCCAGTCGGGCGCGTAGTCGACGGTCGACGGGTCCGCGAAGCGGTCCACCACGATCCGCCCGGTGACGCCCTCGACCGGGTCCTCCCGGGCGCCGTCGACGTCGAGGACGACCGTGTGGTCCGCGGTGCGCTCGAGCACCGCCGCGAAGTCGCCGGCGAAGGCCTGCGTGCGGGAGTAGAGGTGCGGCTGGTGCACCGCGAGGATGCGCCCCTCCCCCACCACGGTGCGCGCGGCGGTCAGCGCCGCGTCCACCTCGGTGGGGTGGTGGGCGTAGTCGTCGTAGACGCTGACCCCGTCGACGCGGCCCTTCAGCTCGAACCGGCGGCCGGTGCCGCCGAACCGCGACACCGCCGCGGCCGACTCCGCCAGCCCGAAGCCGAGCGACAGCAGCACGGCGACCGCACCCGCGGCGTTCACGGCGTTGTGCCGCCCCGGCACGCGCAGGGTGAAGGCGGCGGTCTCGCCGCCCGCGGTCAGCAGCCCCGCCGCGGGACCGTCGGTCGTGATGCCGGTGACGCGCACGTCGGCGCCCTCCGCCTCCCCGAACGTCGTGATCGCGGTGCCCCCGACGCGGGCGGCGACCCGCAGGGCGCCGGCGTCGTCGGCGCTGACGACCGCGCGCTCGGCGGCCTCGTCGGCGAACCGCACGAAGGCGTCGTCGAACGCCTCGTGGCTGCCGTAGTGGTCCAGGTGGTCGGCGTCGACGTTGGTGATCAGCGCGACCGCGGTGTCGTACAGCAGGAACGAGCCGTCCGACTCGTCCGCCTCCACCACGAAGACGTCGCCCGCGCCCAGGCGGGAGGAGTACCCGAAGTCCGCCATGACCCCGCCGTTGACGAAGCTCGGGTCGGCGCCCAGCGCGTCGAGCGCCACGGCGACCATGCCCGTCGAGGTGGTCTTGCCGTGCGCGCCCGCCACGGACACCAGGCGGGAGCCGCCGATCAGCGCCTTCAGGGCGTGGGAGCGGTGCAGCACCGGGACGCCGCGGCGCCGCGCCTCCAGCAGCTCGGGGTTGTCGGGCCACAGGGCGCTGGTGACGACGATCGCGTCGACGTCGCCGACGTTCACCGCGTCGTGCCCGATCGAGATGACGGCGCCCGCCTCGAGCAGCCGGTCGGTCGCCGCGTTGCGCGCCCGGTCCGATCCGCTGACCCGTGCGCCGCGGTCGAGGAACAGCCGCGCGATGCCGCTCATGCCCGCGCCGCCCACCCCGACGAAGTGCACCGAGTCCAGCCGGGCGGGGATCGGCACCGACAGGTCCGGCTTGATCGTCATGCGCCCGAGGGTACGCGGCGGCCCCGCTGCAGCCCGGCCCGCGCCAGGCGCGTCATGCGCGCGGCGCCGTCCCGCACGCCGTCGCCCGCGGCGGCCGCGGTCATCGCCGCGAGCCGTGCCCGGTCGCCGAGCAGCGGCAGCACGGCCTGCTCGAACCGCTGCGGCGTGAAGCCGGCGTCGGGCTCGAGCAGCGCGCCGCCCGCGGCGACGACGCCCGCGGCGTTGAAGCGCTGCTCGCCGTTGCCCACGGCGTAGGGCACGTAGACGGCGGGCAGGCCGAGCGCCGACAGCTCCGCCACCGTGGAGGCGCCCGCCCGCGACACGGCCAGCTCGGCGGCGGCCAGCGCCAGGTCCATCCGGTCCGCGTAGGGCAGCAGGCGGTAGCCGGGCACGCCCGGGTCCTCCGGCGCGTGCCGCGCGCCCGACAGGTGCAGCACCTGCCACCCGGCGCTGACGACCGCCTCGGCGTTCGCGATCGCCGCGGTGTTCAGCCGCACGGCGCCGAGCGAGCCCCCGGTGACGAGCAGGACGGGGCGCTGCGGGTCGAGGTCGAAGAACCGCCGCGCCTCGTCCCGCAGGGCCGCGCGGTCGAGCACCTCGATCTCGCGGCGGAGGGGCATGCCCGTCACCGTCGCATGCGGCAGCGGGGTGCCGGTGAAGGTGACGCCGACGGCGGCGGTGAAGCGCGCGCCCAGGCGGTTCGCCATGCCCGGCTTCGCGTTCTGCTCGTGCAGCGCGAACGGCAGCCGCCGCGCCATCGCGGCCAGGTAGGCGGGCGCCGCAACGTACCCGCCGAACCCGATCACGCCGTCGATGCGGTGCTCGGCCAGGTAGTGCCCGGTGCGGGCGATGGAGCCGCCGACCGCGGAGGGGAACCGCAGGGCCGCCGGGTTCGGCCTGCGCGGGAACGGCACGCGCGGGATGACGAGCAGCTCGTACCCGCGCTCGGGCACCAGCCGGGACTCGAGCCCCTCCGCGGTGCCGAGCACCTGCACGGAGTCGCCCTCCAGCACCAGCCGGTCGGCGACCGCGAGCAGCGGGTTCACGTGGCCCGCGGTGCCGCCGCCGGCCAGCAGCCAGCGGGTCACCGGACCACCCCCTGCCGCGCGCGCCCGGCCGGGTGGTCGGGGTGCGGGTCGTCGGGCTGCACGCGCCGGTCGGCCAGCGCCATGAGGCAGCCGACCAGCAGCAGGTTCGCGATCAGCGACGACCCGCCCGCGGAGACGAAGGGCAGCGGCACGCCGAACACCGGGGCGACGCCGACGACCACGGCGAGGTTCGCGAAGGCCTGCCCGACGAGCCACGCCATCGTCATGCCCGCGGCGGCGCGGGTGAACCGGTCCCGGCTGCGGCTGCCGATGCGGATGCAGACGACGGCCAGCGCGACGAAGCAGGCGATCAGCACCGCGAGGCCCAGCAGGCCCGTCTCCTCGCCGATGACGGCGGCGATGAAGTCGTTGTCCGCCTCGGGCAGCCAGAACCACTTGGACACCGAGTTGCCGATGCCGACGCCGGTGAGGCCGCCGTTCGCGAGCGCCCACTCCGCCTGCTTCGACTGCCAGCAGGTGCCGAGCAGGTCGGTGCAGCCCGCGCTCCACGCCGCGAGGCGGTCGGTGCGGCTGCTGTTCGCCTGCGCGAAGACCCACAGCAGGCCGGACGCCGAGCCGCCGAGCAGGCCGAGCACCGGCAGGCGGACGCCGCCGAAGGTGAAGCCGCCGACGACGATCAGCGCCAGGATCAGGCAGGTGCCCAGGTCGTGCCCCAGGTAGACGGAGCCGATCGCGACCGCCGAGAGCACCAGCGGGGGCACCAGGCCGCGCACCGTCAGCCGCTCCCCCGCCCGCCGCTGGAAGAAGGCGGCCAGCACCAGCACGAGCGACAGCTTCACGAACTCGGAGGGCTGCACGCTGAAGCCGAACAGGCGGATCCAGTTCTGGTTCCCGGCGATGCTGGTGCCGAGCGGCGTCGTGGCCGTCAGCACCTGCAGCACCACGGCCGCGCCGAAGGCGACCGGGGCGATCCGCAGCAGCGCGGCGGGCCGCAGCCGGGTGGCCACGACGAGCATCGCGCCGACGCCCAGCAGGGCGGCGACGCCCTGGGTCGCGAAGTCGCCGTAGGGGTCGCCGCTGACCCCCGCCTCCACGCTGGACGCGGAGAGCACCATCAGCAGCCCGAAGCCGGTCAGGAAGAGGGTGAGGGCGGAGAGGGCCAGCGCGTCCGGCCCGGCGATCCGCTCGACGGCGGGCAGCGCGATGCGCATCGTCGTGACGCGCCGCCGGACCGGCAGGCGCACCACCGGTCGCGGCGCGGCCTGCGGCCTCGTCGGGACTGCTCCCGTGACGGTCTCCATCCGGCTACTCCGCTTCCGTCGAGCCGGCCTCCGTCGCCAGTGCGGCGCGGACGGCGTCGGCGAACCGCCTGCCGCGGTCCGCGTAGTCGGTGAACTGGTCCATCGACGCCGCCGCCGGGGCCAGCAGCACGACGTCCCCCGCCTGCGCGAGCGATCGTGCAGCGGCGACCGCCAGCGGCATCACCCGGTCAGTGTCCACGGCGGGGACGACCGTCACCGGCACGCCGGGCGCGTGTCGGTCGAGCGCCGCGGCGAAGTCGGCCGGGTCCGCGCCGATCAGCACCACGCCGGCGAGCCGAGCGGCCGCGGACTCGACCAGGGGCGCCACGTCGACCCCCTTCGTCAGGCCGCCCGCGATCCACACCACGCGCTCGTAGGCGCCGAGCGACGCCAGGGCGGCGTGCGGGTTGGTCGCCTTGGAGTCGTCGATCCAGCGGACGTCGCCCTGCAGCGCCACGGGCTGGATGCGGTGCGCGTCGAGCCGGAACGCCGCCAGCGCGTCGCGGATCGCGGCCGGCGGCACCCCGACGGCGCGCACGAGGGCGGCGGCGGCCAGCACGTCGGCCACCACGTGCGGCGCGGACAGGCCCGACTCGTGCAGCGCGTGCAGCGTGGTCAGCTCGAGCGCGCTGGTGCGGCGCTGCTCGAGGAAGGCGCGGTCGACCAGCACCTCCTCCACGATCCCGACCTCGGACACGGCGGGGACGCCGCGGGAGAAGCCGATCGCCCGGCACCCCTCCACGACCTCCGCCTCCACGACCAGGCGCTCGGTCACCGGGTCCTCGACGTTGTAGACGCAGGCCAGCCGGGTGCGCTCGTACACGCGGCCCTTCGCCGCCCGGTAGGCCGCGGGTCCACCGTGCCAGTCGAGGTGGTCGTCGGCGACGTTCAGGCAGACGCTCGCCACCGGGCTCACCTGCTCCGCGCGGTCCTGCACCAGCCAGTGCAGCTGGTAGCTGGAGAGCTCGACGACCAGCACGTCCCAGCCGTCGGGCTCGCGGACGGCGTCGAGCACGGGGCTGCCGATGCTGCGCCAGGACGGCCGCCGCGCCCGGCGCAGCATCGCCGTGACCAGCTGCGTG
>JAKONM010000214.1 GCA_022701925.1 Microbacteriaceae bacterium | reverse complement strand
GGTCAGCGCTGCAGCAGGCGCAGAGCCTCCGCCGCGGCCGGCACGTCGGGGTCGAGCCGGCGCAGCAGCTCGAGCCAGGCGCCGTCCTGCTCCACGGTGTCGCGCAGCAGGGGGAGGCCGCGGTGCGGGTCCCCGGCGGCCACCGCGCCCAGCCCGGCCCAGAATCGCAGCTCCCGCTTCTCCGGGGCCGCATCGAACGCCGCCGTGTACTCCCGGTCGGCGCCGCGGTGGTCCCCTCGGGCGAACCGCTGGTCGCCGGCGTCGGCGTGCCGGTACGCGGCGTCCAGCCGGACCAGTCGGCGCAGCTCGCCCAGCGGGTCGGCCGAGTCCTCGACCCGCAGGTCGACGCCGCGGCCGGCCGGGTCGTCCCCGCCGGGCACCACCAGGACCGCCGCGGACTGCCGGCCCCGCAGGTCGCCGCCCGCGGACTCCCCGGCGTCGAGCGCCGCCAGCAGCCCGTCGACCAGGCCGAGTTGGCGCGACGCCTCGAAGGCGTCGTGCATCGCGCTCCAGACGGCCGACGACCGCATGATGTTCGCCTGCACCGTGAAGCCGTCGCCGACCAGGTGCCCGGCGTCCCGCATGCAGGACGAGCCGGTGTGCGCGGCCGCTCCGCCGCGGGCGTCGACGATCGCGACCTGGCGGTGCTCCGCCGCGTCGTCCTCCGCCAGCAGGCGTGCCAGCGCCTCCTCGGCGCCCAGGCCCTGCCGCAGCAGGTCCAGGCCCTGCGCCTTGAAGTGCAGGCCCGGGTTGGCCTGCGTGGCGATCGCGCCCGTGCCCGCCTCGGCCGCGGGCACGGTGCCGCCCACGGTGAACCAGTGGGACTGGACGGCGACGCCCAGGGCGCCGGTGGCGGCGTCGCGGGCCACGATCGAGTAGGTCACGGGCGAAGTCTCTTCCCCTCGTGATGCGAGTCGGATGAGCGCGACCCGCCGTGCGCCGCGCCTCCCGCCCCCCGACCGGGGCCTGTGCCACGATCGCCACGACCGGGTGTCCGGTCACGCCGAGGACGAGAGCGTGGAGCCGTGGAACCGACTCGAACCCGCACCGCCCGCGACCTGGCGGCCGCGGAGGCCCGAGCGCGTCCGTCGACGCAGTTCGCGCAGCAGTACCCCGCCTATCCGGAGCAGGCGCAGCAGCTGCGACGCCCGCCGCAGCAGGCCCCCGCTCAGCGCGAGGCGCCGCCGCAGTTCAGCGACCTGCTGAGCCCCGAGCACGCGCCCGCGCCGCAGCAGCGGCCGAGGGCGCAGCAGCCGGCGCCCGTCGCGCTGCGTGCGCCGGCGGCGCCCGCAGTGCGCACCTCACCGGTGCGCCGGGCCCTGGGCGTGCTCGCCTTCCTGGTGCTGACCGCCATGAGCCTTCCGCTGCACGTGCTGGCGATCTTCTTCATCTACGTGCAGATCGAGAGCCCCGGCGACCTCGAGACGGCCGCGCCGCTGCTGGGCGGCCTGTTCGTCGCGGTCTTCCTGGTGCTGACGGTGGTCGGCGTCCTCACGCAGGTGATCGGCGGGTTCCCCGGCCGCTGGCGGGCCCGCGTCACGTTCGCGTTCCTGTCCGGCGTCATCGCGCTGGTCGTCTCCTACGCCGCGGCGATCACCCAGTTCTGAGGCGGGGAGCGCCTCACCGCTCCGCGAGCGCTGCGGCGACGACGGCGGTGCCGGCCGTGACGGCCAGCACCGAGGGCCACGCGCCCAGCCGCTTGGCCAGGGGGTGGGAGGCGGCGAAGGCGACCACGTAGGCGCCCGTGACCGCGGTGGCGCGCAAGGCGCCGCCGCGCTGCGCCACCAGGGTCGCCGCGGTCGCGCCCACGGCCGCCAGCACGACCCCTCCGGACCACCGCGCCCCGGTCGCCCGGGCGGTCGCGAAGCCGCCGATCAGGCCGGCGGAGGTGAGGACGGGCACGACGACGCGGTTCACCCGCACCATCCTGCCCGCAGTCGGCCGGGCGCGGCCCGGTCAGCCCTGCTGGTCGCCGGAGCCCGCGATGTTCACCAGCCAGGCGACGCCGAAGCGGTCCTTCAGCATCCCGAAGGTGTCGCCCCAGGGCGCCTTCGTCAGCGGCTCCTGCACCTCGGCGCCCTCGGACAGCGCCTCCCACCAGCCGGTCAGCAGCTCCTCGGAGTCACCGGAGAGGGAGACGCTGAAGACGTTCTCGCCCGGGGTCCACGGCATGTGGCCGGGGACGTCGGACGCCATCAGCACGAGCCCGCCCTCGGTGGTCAGCTGCCCGTGCATGACCTGGTCCGCCTCCGCCGGATCGACCGGCATGCCGAAGTCGGTGAAGGTGCTGGCCCGCAGGTCGCCGCCGAACACCGAGCGGTAGAACTCGAGCGCTTCGCGGGCGTTCCCGCGGAAGTTCAGGTAGGGGTTCAGGGTCGCGGTCATCGTGCCTCCTCCGGCGTCCCGCCCAGCGTGGCAGCGCGTCGAGGGCTTGTCGAGAGGCGCCGCGGGGGCGGTATCAGCGACGGGCTGCAGGCGTCAGACGGCCGACGACGAGCGCGCTCTGACGACGAGCCAAGGCCCGCAGTCGGGGCCACGCGAGTGCCGACCCAGCCCGATCCCGGTGGCGGTGAGCACCGACGCCCAGAAGAAGTTGACGACGTCGACATGGTCGAGCAGCAGGGCCACGACCATGCCGACACCGGCGATCGAGGTCACGACGACGTGCGGCCGGAACACCGAGGGCTGCCCGCGATGCTTCAGGCGGATCTCGATGGAGCCGGCTTTGGGCGTCACCTCGAACACCGTGTGCTGACCGCGATCTCGGAAGGCGGCGATGTTGGCG
Source organism: Microbacteriaceae bacterium (assembly GCA_022701925.1). Taxonomy (GTDB): domain Bacteria; phylum Actinomycetota; class Actinomycetes; order Actinomycetales; family Microbacteriaceae; genus Amnibacterium. The sequence goes on along the minus strand of JAKONM010000214.1, from coordinate 2,216 downwards.
AAGAGGTAGACGGGGACCGCCAGCGCCCCCATCACTCGACCTCGCAGGTACAGGCCCCGCTCGACCGCGGGCCGCGCGTTGAAGCGCTGGAGCCACCACTGGGTCAGCTCGACCATCAGCAGCATCGGGATGTACGAGGACAGGAACGGCAGAAGGGGCAGCATCGTCCCCTTCCAGCCGAATCCGAAGTTCAGCGTCATCAGGACCACGCCGACTCCGAACGCAGCGCCGGTGAAGTAGAACTGCTGCAGCCAGAGGTACATCACTGCCAGCGGGACAGGCATGCGCCGGGCTTTGCGCCACGTCGACGTCAGCAGGAGGTCGATGCAGCCCTTCGCCCACCGGAACTGCTGCTTGAAGTAGGCGGTCAAGGTGGTGGGTCCCTCGCCCAGCCCGAGCGCCTCGGGGATGTACCTGCTCTGCCATCCCCGGCTGTGCAGTGATGTGCCGGTCGCCAGGTCCTCCGTGAGGTGCGCCTCGTACCCGCCGATCTCCGCGAGCGCGGCCACCCGCACGGTGTGGTTCGCGCCGAGCATCATGCCGTGGCCCTCGCTCGACAGGCCCCGGTTGAACGAGCCGTAGAACTGGTAGCCCTGCTCGGCGGCACCCCGCGCGATGAAGGACTCGGTGTTGGCGTAGATCTGCGGCGTTCCCACCCAGGCCACCCGCTCCTCGGCGAAGTGCGGAAGGATCCGCTCGAGCGCCTGAGGCTGCACCTGGAAGTCGGTGTCCCACTGCGACACGAAGTCGTACGAGCGGAAGCCCACTGCGTGGTACCAGGCGTTGTGGTTGCCGCCCTTGGTGCGTGCTGCGAACCGGCCGCCCAGCGTGTTCCACTCGGGGATCCCGCCACGGGTGAAGTAGTGCACTCCCAGGCGGCTCGCCAGCGACTTCACGGCCTCGTCATCGCCCTCGTCGAGGACCCAGGTGTCGTGAGTCCACCCCGGCAGGTCCCGGACGGCCAGCATCGCCCGCAGCGTGCTCTCGAGCAGTCCGAGCGGCTCGGCTCCGGGCACGTACGTCGTGATCATCGCGACTCTCGCCGGCTGCAGCTCACCTGCAGGTGCGGCGCCCGCCTTCATGCGTCCCGCGACGATCCAGGGGAGGAAGGACGTGAAAAGCGGGAAGCCGATCGTGAGCGTCAGCCCCGCGAACAGCACCAGGTCGAGCAGGTCTGAACCGGAGGACCATTCGAAGTTGTTCGGCAGGACGTGCGGGAGATCGAACCAGTTCGAACAGAACCAGACGATGACGATGACGTAGAGCAGCGAGAAGGCGCGATAAATCGCGCGTTGTCTGGGAGACATGGGGGGTGTCCTCGAGAACCGTGGGGGGCGGTGGGTAGATCGCCTGCGACCACGGAGGAGCACACCAGAACGGGGGGTGGGCCGTCAAGACCTTTCTTCAGACCAAAGTCAGGAGGGTCGGAATGCCTGCACCCAGTCCACGCGCAGCTCCTGCCCAGCGGTGGGTGAGTGGCCTTCCTTGAGCGCCAGGTTGATGATGAGGAACATCGCGCGAGAGGTGTCCACCGACTTCCGCACCTCCGGGCGAGCGACCCCGTCGACGTACGGCGTGACGGTTCCATCGCGAGCCCAGTGCATGCCGTAGACGTGCCAGGACTCGCGGTAGTCCGTGGCGGGGTCTCCGTAGGCGGTCGGCCCGTCCCATCGGCCCTGCTCGCTCAAGTAGGACAGGTAGGGGCGGGAGTCGGATTCGGTGTCGAAGAACTCCAGCATGTCGAGCTCGGGCGGCCAGGATCCGTCCTGCGGGGAGGCCCAGAAGGCGGGCCAGAGGCCGGAGCCGCGGGGGACCCGCATCCTCGCCTCGACGAAGTCGCCCGGTCGCATCGCGAATCGTCCGCGGGTCGTCATGACGCCGGACGCCCAGCCGTAGGCCTTCCCGTTGATCATGATCCACGGATCGGCGGGCTCGATCCGGATCCGCGCCTCGCCGTCGGCGACGAAGACGCCCGTCTCCTTGTAGTAGGCGCCTTCTTTGTCCGGGTTGTACGGGGCCTCGTTCGCGTGCTCGCCGTAGCGGCTCGGGGACCACAGGTTCTCATCGAGGCGACCGGCCGTGAAGTCGTCGCTGAACACCCGGTTCCAGGAACCCGGCGGCAAGGAATTCGCCGGCGGTGTCAGGTCACCGAGCATCGGCGCGAGTGCCACGGCCCCCGCGGCCAGCAATCCGCCCACGAGGATCGCGATGCGATG